>DASUGI010000059.1:0-2222 GCA_036274115.1 Verrucomicrobiia bacterium | reverse complement strand
CGACGATACGGAACGGCGCGTCGTTGCTGTAGGACGGGCGTCGCGCCTGTCTCTAGCTTAAAAAAGCCCCCGCTTGAGCGGATTTGGTGAGACGAACAACCAGCCCACAACGCTGAAGCGGGCTAAGCCCTCGCTGTTTTGCCCGGAAAGTTGAAACCGCGAAACACGCGAAATACGCGAAAGAGGATTGAGCCCGATGCGTGTTCATTCGCCTTCCTGGTTTCGCGTATTTCGCGGTTCCCAATTCGATGAGATGTGGCGGCGTCGCGCCTGTTTCCATCTCTTGGGAGTCAACGCGCCAAATTCCGCAGGCGCGGGACAGTTGGATCGCCTGTTAACACCGCTCAAGCGGGGGCTTTTTTAAAGTTAGAGACAGGCGCGACGCCTGTCCTACGGAGCCGTTCGGACGAACGCTTTGAGGGCAACCCAGGTTTTCTCCGGAGAAAGACCAGCGGGTCGCAGAATGAACTCACCCACTCCGGCGGGCACAATGAACTGCTGCCCGCTCGCGAACACCACAGGTGTGAACGCCTGGGTTGGACTTTCCACGCCAAGCTTCGGTCCGTTCACCAGCTCCAGCACCAACATGTTGCCATTGGTGTGTTGAGGAACGCCGCGCGTAAACTGCAGTCGTCGCGTTTCGATTGCGCTGGACTGCTGCGGCAGGACAATGCGGCCCTCGCTCCAGCCGTCTCCATTGCGCAGTGGCTGATGCGGACTGGGAGGCAACTTGGGAGGCAAGAGGGGCAGGGGACAGTTGAGTCCAAATCGGAGGAGCGCAGCGTCACCCAGCAACGCGCGGGGTTGCGCCATCAAAAGATCCAGCGCTGGCAGCTCCAGGTGCATGTCGCCGAACGACAGCAAGAGACTTTGCTCGGGCCATGTCGAACTGGCATGGCTTTGAGTGAAGCGAAACGGACGTTGAACCGCCGACTGCAGTGCGTGTTGTACGGCTTCTCCATCGAAGAGATGGGGGTTCTCCAGCAGTTTTGTCTCGAGGACGAAGTCCCAATGCGTGATCAGTGGGCGTTTCCAACGGTCTGCTACCGGCCAGTCCACGAGCGAGGCGATGCGGAGCTTTTCGCTGGCTGCAAGGGACTGATTCTCCAGGCCCAGATTGGAGCAGTCGCTCTGAAGCCGCGATTGTGCGTCGCGACGCGTCAGGCCCGTATAGACGAGCACATGACCCCACGCGACCAACGAAGCGCCAACCCCAACAATCAGGACGAGCCCTTCACGAAGGTCCTCAATCTCGCGGCGCGCATGCCACAAGCGCTCCGCATCGAAGTATTCCAACAATGTGAGAGGGTGGCGGTGCGCAAGCGGCAAAGTGGATTCGTCCAGGTAGGATTGAGTCAATTTTTCAATTCGCGGCGCCGGATGAAATACGGTTGAAGCCTGGAAGGCCAGGGTTGGTTGCAATCGTTGCTGCAGCTCCCGGAAAATCGGTTCGACAGCCACGCCGGGATAGCATTCCACCACAAGAACCGGTTTGGAAGAACAACGCTCCGTGATGGCGCGATGAAGGCGTTTGACGATCGCGGGCCAGCCGGTCCAAAGAGCATTCTCACCGTTCGGGACGGTGATGGATGCAAAGTTGTTGGCTTCGACTGCGCTCACTGCTTTCAAGATTTGCGCAAAGTGGTCTTGAATCAAGTGTCAGCAAGTAATTGCCGATGAAAGGCACGTTCTGCATTGGAAGGCAGCCGATGGAAGCATCTACTTTGAGAGCGTGTCCAGGTTTGTTTCCGCCACGCCCACGCTGCGAAGGATTTCGAGGATATTGGATTTTGCAGGGCTTGCCGCGTTGGCCGTATGGAGAGTGGTGACTTTGGTAAGGGCCACTTGATGCTGCAGCATCCATTCCCGGCCTTCCGGCAGCTTGTGCATAGCCGAGAGCATCGCGGCGACGTCGTCAAATGATTCGTAGCGGGTAAAGTAATGCGACAGTGTGACCGTCAAATGCGAAAGATACCTTTCGCGAATCCATGCCGGGGTGTTGGAGTTCAACAGTGCGACGGTGGGTGGCAGGTCGTGCCAGACGCGATACTCGTAGGGATTTGGCTCCAGACGCCTGCTGGGCGGGAAATCTGATGGCTGATGGCGGGCCAGATACTCCAGAGCGCCGGCGTAGTCCTTGTTCTCAAGCAGTGCGGCGTGGGTGACGAATCGGTGTTGTTCTTTTTGGGCGGGCAGGGAGATGCAGACCCAAAATGCAGTTA
>DASUGI010000058.1:0-18381 GCA_036274115.1 Verrucomicrobiia bacterium | reverse complement strand
GGCGCTGTCAGTTGCCGATCCACGGACATCGCAATGGCTGGGGAATGTATGGTCGCCATGCGCTGCTCGGCGTCGCCTATCCCGCGTGGCAAAAACTCTGGCGACTTGCGGGCGCGGACCATCTGCACGTCAACGGCCTGCAAAACAAATTCTGGGAGCCGGATGATTCGGTGGTCCGAAGCATTCAGGCGTGTTTGACGCCAATCTTTCGTCCCGACGATGTCGCGATGCCCGTCATCAGTTCCGGCCAATGGGGTGGCCAGGCGCCGGAAACCTACCAGCGCGCGGGAACATCAGACTTAATCTATGTCGCCGGCGGCGGTATCATGGCGCATCCACTCGGGCCGGCTGCGGGACTGCGCGCATTGCAACAAGCATGGGAAGCGGCATTGCTGGGAGTGCCGCTGACGGACTACGCGACCAAGCATGTTGAGTTGAAGGAAACCATAGCGAAGTTCGGTAAAGTAAGATGAAGAAGCGCCAATCCAAATCTCTGTTGCTCGCCTACTACGGCGACGACTTCACGGGCTCAACCGATGTGATGGAATCGCTGGCACGAGCCGGATTGCGCACCGTGTTGTTCCTTGAACCTCCAACCGCAAAGCAACTCGCCCGTTTCCCCGGCCTGCGCGCGTTCGGGATTGCCGGTGGTTCCCGCGCCATGTCGCCCGCGCAAATGGAACGCGAGTTGCCGGACGCCTTCAAAGCTCTCAAAGCCAGCGGCGCCCCGATCGTTCACTACAAAACCTGTTCGACGTTTGATTCATCTCCGACCGTTGGCTCGATTGGCAAAGCCATTGAATTGGGCCGTCGCGTCTTTGGTAAAGCACCAACTCCATTGGTCATCGGCGTTCCGGTCCTGGGTCGTTATGTGGTTTTTGGAAATCTCTTCGCGCGCTCAGGCCTGGATACCGAGCCCGCGCGACTCGACCGCCATCCCACTATGAGCCGCCATCCGGTGACTCCGATGGATGAAGCGGACCTTCGCTTGCATCTCGCCCGGCAAACGAATCTGCCTTCCGAATTGGTGGATGTGTTGAAGCTTCGAGCTTCCGGCGATGCCGACAGTCAAGCCAAGTTGAATGGCAATCAACGTCACCGGAAGGGCGTTGGAAAAACTTCTCCGATTGTTTTGTTCGATACGCTGGATGAAACCGATTTGCCCATCATCGGCAGACGTATCAACGAATACATTCCTGCCGGCGGCCAGCTCTTTTGCGCTGGTTCTAGCGGAATCGAATACGCGTTAGTAGCGTTCTGGCGGCAGACCGATCTGCTCCGAGGCTCGGTAAACCTCTCTCCTGCCGCTCGCACGAAGTCTCGGCCTTCCGCGACTCAAATCATTACTGTCTCGGGCAGTTGCTCTCCGGTGACAGACCGCCAAATCGCTCGCGCGGTCGGCGCTGGTTTCGTGGAAGTCGCCTGCGACAGCCGCCTGTTGGCCGATGAGCAACGTTCCATGACCGGAATCAGGCAGGCCCTCGAGAAAGCCCACCCTGCCCTGCAAGCCGGAAAGAACATTATTTTCCACACTGCGCGGGGGCCTGCCGATCAAAGACGCAACGGCTTTGAACTCTCGGCCCGGAAATCCAAGGGCCAGACCAAAACCGAAAAACTCGCCGCCGCCGGTTCGAGTCTCGGACGAAGCCTTGCGCTGATTTTGCATTACGCATTGCGCGATACGGGAGCGCGACGCGCGGTGGTTTGTGGTGGCGACACTTCAACGCACGTCGCACGCGCCATGGGAGTTGAGGCATTGGAATTCGTAGCCCCGATGACCCCGGGCGGACCGTTGTGCCGCATCCATTCAGAAAACGAAGTCGCCAACGGTTGCGAAATCATCTTCAAAGGCGGCCAGGTCGGACGCGACTCATTCTTTCTCGACCTGGCGAAATACGCCGCCAACTGACCGACGATCCCTTCATGCGAAAAACCGCACTCACCGCACTACTGATCGTCAACGCTCTCGCGGCCTGCCTGTTTTCGGCGATTCAAGCCGCAGCCAGCACGCTGCCGCGATTGCAAGTGAGCGAGAATCAGCGCTACCTGGTTACCACCCAGGGCAAACCATTCTTCTATCTGGCCGACACCGCCTGGGAATTGTTTCATCGTCAGGAGATGAAATTCGCTCCACCCACCAAAGTTGCGGGCGAAGATTGGGTGCTGGTGTTGGACGACGCCGCTCGCAAATATCCGGCTCCCGGAACGCAACCATGATGTCTATGCCGCTTCTAAAATCCCGCCTCGTGCACACGATCTTCGGAGCACTGGCAATAACCGCCATCGCCACCGCGGCACCATTGCCGGCATTAAAAGTCAGCGAGAACCGCCGCTTCATCGTCACCGAGAAAGGAGAGCCATTTTTCTGGCTGGGTGATACCGCGTGGGAGTTGTTTCACCGCTTGAATCGCGAGGAAGCAGAACTTTATCTGAAGAACCGCGCCGAACGCAGATTCACCGTAATTCAAGCGGTCGTGCTGGCTGAACTCGATGGCCTGCGCGATCCGAATGCCTACGGCCAGGTACCACTGGCAGCCAAAAACGATCCCACCCAACCGAACGAAGAATACTTCAAGCACGTGGATTGGATTGTTGCCAAGGCCAACTCGCTGGGCCTTTACGTGGGCATGCTGCCAACCTGGGGCAATCTTTGGAATCGCACCAACGCGATCTTCACGCCAGCGAACGCCGAGGTGTATGGCGAATGGCTGGGCAAACGCTACCGCGAAGCCGGTTTGATCTGGGTTCTCGGCGGTGACCGTCCGATTGAGAACGATACCCACCGCGAAATCATCCGCGCGATGGCACGAGGCATTCGCAAAGGCGACAATGGCGCGCATTTGATTACGTTTCATCCGCCGGGCGGCTCGGGATCGGCCCAATGGTTCCACGACGAACCGTGGCTGGACTTCAACATGCGCCAGAACGGGCACGTCGCTGAATACACGGGACGCTACGACCAAACGCGCGTTGATTACAATCGCACGCCTACCAAGCCGGTGCTCGATGCCGAACCGATTTATGAAGATCACCCGGTTTCATTCGATCCGAAGAATCTCGGCCATTCCATCGCTGCCGATGTCCGCCGCCCGTTGTATTGGGATTTATTCAGCGGCGCGTTTGGTCACACTTACGGACATCACTCCGTCTGGCAGATGTGGTCGGTCAAACACACGCCGAAGAATTTTCCACTCATGCCGTGGAACGAAGCCATCATGCAACCTGGCGCCGCGCAAATGCAGCACGCCCGCGCCTTGTTGGAATCGCGCCCGTTTCTGACCCGCATTCCGGCCGACGACGTGCTGGCCACCAACGCGATTTCGACGGCCTGGCCCGGCACGGGTCGCTATCACTTCTCCGCCACGCGCGATACGAACGGCAGTTACGCGATGGTTTACGCTCCAGTGGGTCGCAGCTTCATCGTTCGCCTCGGCACAATCACCGGCCAAAAAGTCAAAGCGTGGTGGTTCAACCCTCGCAATGGCAAAGCCGAAACAATCGGCACGTTTGATAATCACCAGGGCAATCGTGAGTTCACCCCGCCCGATGACGGCGAAATGCTCGATTGGGTGCTGGTGCTCGATGACGCCGCAAAGAACTACCCGCCGCCAGGAACGCGGCGCTGAAAAAATTGAATTTATGAGTGACCAATTGACGATCGCGCTGTTCGGTGCTGGAGGAAAAATGGGCTGCCGGATAATCGATCACTTGAACCGAAACAA
The DNA here is from genome assembly GCA_036274115.1 of Verrucomicrobiia bacterium. GTDB lineage: Bacteria > Verrucomicrobiota > Verrucomicrobiia > Limisphaerales > JADLHS01 > JADLHS01. The sequence goes on along the minus strand of DASUGI010000058.1, from coordinate 14,659 downwards.
CGGCTACTCCATTCACTGCATCGAAACTGGCGAGCACGGATTGGTGCGGCTAAAGGAACGCGCGGTGTCTCCCGTTTCGCACGACGTCGCGCTTGCCCAGGCCAATGTCGTCATCCTCGCGTTGCCCGACCGCAAGTTGGGACCCTTTGTACGCGAGATTGTTCCTCAACTCAAACCGGGCACGATGGTTTTCACGCTCGACCCCGCGGCTGCTCATGCCGGGGAATTTCCCGCCCGGTCAGACATCAGTTATTTTATCAGCCATCCCTGTCACCCGAGCGTGTTCGATCACTTTCAAACTGAAGCGGAGATCAACGACTTCTTCGGCGGCATTCACGCTCGCCAGGCAATCGTCTGCGCGCTGATGCAGGGCACTGAAGAAGACTACGCCCGCGGCGAACAACTCGCCCGCGCGATCTACGCCCCCGTCACTCGGGCGCATCGGGTGACCGTCGAGCAAATGGCCATTCTCGAACCGGCCATGGCCGAAACCGTCGCCATCGGTCTGGTAATGACTTTGCGCGAGGCGCTGGAAGAAGCCGTGCGCAAAGGCGTTCCGCGCGAAGCGGCGGAGGATTTCATGTTCGGCCACATCAAGGTCGAACTCGGCATTGCCTTCGGCCGCGTGAATTTTCCGTTCAGCGACGGCGCGAAACTCATCGCCAATTACGGGCGCGAACACATCCTGAAGCCGGACTGGCGCAAACTGTTTGAGCCGGTCAGCGTGCAACAACAAGTCCGGGCCATCGTGTCCGGGGAAATTCCAGGCAAAGCGAACTGATCTATGCGCGTGCCCGATCATTCGCAGGCAAGGATTCGTTGCGCACGCTCATCGCCAATGATAAAACCCGCAAACTCATGAAATTCACTCCTGTTCTCTCACGCTTCGCACTCGCACTCGCACTGACCCTGCTCATCGCCGGTTGCAGCAAGGAAACCAACAACGCCGGTGCGTCAGGTGAGAAACCACTCACCGTCGGGGTCAATTTCGAAACGCTGCAAACCGAATATTGGGTCGCGGGCTTCGAGGCCATCAAAGCCGAGTTGAAGAAGCGCAATATTCAAATCGTGGAATCTATCGCGGATGGCGACTCGAATCGGCAATTGCAGCAAGTGCGCACGTTCATCACCCGCAAAGTGGATGGCATTATTCTCGTGCCGAAAGACGCGCGCACGTGTATCCCGGCCATCAAGGCGGCCAATGAAGCGAATATTCCGATTGTCCTGTTCAACCGGCCTGCCGCCGAATCTCCCGGCGTGAAGTCTACGGCGGTGGTTGCCGACAATCGCAAGCTCTCACGCGAAACGGTGGAGTTCATGATCGAACAGGCCCGCAAGACCGGCAAAAAGCACAAGGCGATGGTCATCGTCGGCGACCTTGGCGATATCAATGCCATTGGCCGCAAGGACGGCTTTCACGACGCCGTCAAAGGCAACGAAGCCGTAATCGAAGTCGTGGCGGAAGTGCCTTCTGAATGGAATCAGGAAAAAGCCCGCGCCGGCGTCGTGAACGCGCTTCAGGCCAATCCGGACATTTCGTTCATCTTCTCCTCGTCAGATTTTCTCTTTCCGTCCGTCGTCGCGGCACTGAAGTCGGCGGGCAAATATCACAAGCTCGGCGAGCCCGGCCACGTCATTCTCGGCGGTTTTGATGGCGACGCCACCGCATATCAAATGCTCGTGGACGGTTACCTTGATGCCACCGGCGTCCAGGATGTTTACTTCGAAGCGGAACAATCCGTTCAGGCCTTGCTCGATGGACTCGCGAAGAAGGAAACGCCCGCACTGATTCTCGATCCGGGATTTGTGATTCATCAGGGCAATCTCGCCGAGAAAAAAGCCCGCATGTGGGGCGCGAACGTCAGCAGGAAATAGCGTTCCGAGTTGATGCGCTCCCTGAACTTCACAATCTATGGTCAGCCTGAGCCGCCACCGAAATTGGTCCCATTGCAGGCCGGACCCCTGACGTTGCTCTACGATCCCGGCAGCGGGATGGTGCGCCGTATCAAGCTCGGTGAGCGCGAGGTTCTGCGGGGAATTTACGCTGCCGTGCGTGACCGCGACTGGGGCACCGTCCCGGGCGTCATTCAGGAAACGAAACGGGAGATTGGAACAAACTCGTTCCTCATCGAGTTTACCTCCGCCCATCGCCAGGCAGAAATCAACTTCATGTGGCACGGCAGGATTCGAGGAAGCGCGCTCGGAGAAATCCGCTATGAATTCGACGGAGCAGCGCACAGCGACTTCCTGCGAAATCGCATTGGGTTCTGCGTGCTGCATCCCATCTCCGAATGTGCCGGGGCGCGAGCGCGGCAAACTCGCATTGACGGCCGCACGGTGGACTGCCGCTTCCCCGATTTGATCGAGCCTCAGATTTTTGGCCAGAGCAGCTTTCGGCAACTGCGGGCCGTGGCGCACGAAGTTTCACCGGAACTCTGGGCCGAAGTATCCTTCAGCGGCGACACCTTTGAGATGGAGGACCAGCGCAATTGGACGGATGCAAGTTTCAAAACCTATTGCACGCCATTGAGCCTGCCGTTTCCCGTTCCTGTCAAGACCGGCGACCACATCCAGCAGACCGTCGAGCTGCGACTCCAGGGAACAATTCCATCAACGCCTGCCGTGGAAATCAGCTCCCCTCGAACCAGCGAACTCTCCCTCACCATACCCGATGTTCCCCGCGCGCAATTGCCAGATCTTGGATTAGGCGTGGCAAGTCACGGGGAACCACTCTCCGAAACCGAGTTGGCCAGGTTGCAGCGACTCAAACTGTCGCACCTGCGCGCCGATGTCCGCCTGGGCTGCCAGCATCAGGCTCAATTAGCGCAATGGTTCAACGAAGCCGCACAATTGCAGTCCAAACTCGAAATCGCGTTGATCCTGCCTGCTGGCAATGTCGAAGCCGAGGACACCGTGAAACTCCTTCACCAAAATGCCGCCGGTCTCGTCAGGGTGCTTGCGCTGCGCGAAGGAGAGGCAGCCACTTCCTCAGCAACCCTTTTGTGGGTGCGCACCCGTATGGACCCGTGCGGCGTTCCAATTGGCGCCGGGAGCGACTGCAATTTCTGCGAGCTCAACCGGGAGCAGACGCTTGGCCGCCTGGGCTCGGACAAGGTGGACTTTTTATTCTGGTCCATGAACCCGCAGGTTCACGCGTTCGATCACATGTCCATCCTGGAAACACTGGAAGCACAAGCGGCCACGGCGCAATCCGCCCGAGCCTTTGCCCGCGGGCGTGACCTGGTCGTTTCCCCAGCGACTTTGAAGCAACGCTTCAACCCTGTGGCAACGAGTACCGAGTCCACTTCCACATCAGGCGACTTGCCGCCGCAAGTTGATGCCAGGCAACTCAGCCGCTTTGCCGCCGCCTGGACTCTGGGCAGCATTGCGGCGTTCACCGAAGCAGGCCTCCGCAGCGTCACCTATTATGAAACGACCGGCTGGCGCGGTGTGATGGAGCAAACCAGCGGATCGCCCCTGCCGGATAAGTTCCCTTCAGCGCCGGGTGAAATTTTTCCTGTGTTTGATGTATTTGAGAAACTCGCCGGTTTCAGACAATGCGCCGTCACTCGATCATCACGGAGCGAAGACGTTATCGCGCTATCGCTGTTCTCACTTGGCAAGTTAAAGCGGACGCTGTTTGCCAATCTAACCGGCGAAGTTGTTCAGCTTCGGGCAAACTGTCCAACGGAATCCAAAACTCTCGCGCTCGAACCATTTGCCACCACGGAGTTGGATCATGACAAACAAATGAATTTCACCAACCGATATTCCATCAGTATTTCCGCGGAAGTATGAAGCCCTCGAAAACCAGCATTGTTGCCGAAAACAAGAAGGCGTTTGCCGAACTCGTCGCGGCCTGCCGCGGGCTTCCGTTCAAGCCGCACGACATCGCGCGCCAGCTGGACCAGCGTGGCCGCTACGACCTGGCGCTCGACAAGGAGTTCCCTTTTCACATCACGCTCTTTCAATTCAAGTCCGGGCAATACACCCCGACGTGGAACTGGCATGAACGGCTGGAACTCACCCTCTCTTTGGATGGTCCGCTTCGGATGGGAATGGGCGACACCACGGTCGAAATGGATCCGGGGGACTTGATCATCGTGGACAATTTGAAGCTGCACAACGTGCAGGACTTTCCGGGCTTCAAGACCCGCGTGGTGGTGATGAGTTTTATGCCCGAGTTCGTCTATGCGCCGGGTTCGCCCTCCTGCGACTACGCGTTCTTGCTCCCCTTCTACGCAAAACGCGAAGGTCACCCCCACGTATTGCGCGTGACGGACGAAGCCGCCGGTCCGATTTACGCCGCAATGGTGGAGTTGATCAAATACTACTTCCGCTCCACCGACCAGCCTCATTGGCAATCCGGCTGCAAAGCAAGCTTTCTCCAGATCCTTTACCAACTCACCAAACGCTTCCAGGCTTCTGAAGTCATGCGCGCCGAGTTCGTGCAGCATCGCCAGTTGGCCGAACGCCTGGCGCGCTTATTTGAATTTGTGCGCGTCAACTATGCGGAAAAAATCAGCGTCGAACAGGCCACGCAACTGGTTCACATGAGCCAGGCCCAGTTCATGAAGGTGTTTAAAAAGGTCTCGGGCATGACGTTTGTGGCTCATGTCACACGCGTTCGCATCAATAACGCATTACGACTCCTCCGGGAAACCGATCTGACCATCGCGGAGATTGCCGCCAAGACCGGCTTCTCCGACCAGAGCTACTTCGACCGCCGCTTTCGCCAGGCCTTTGGCAAATCCCCGCGCGAGTGGCGCCGGAAGATCGTGAAGCCGGTAGACTGATTTATCAGGATTCAAAACTCTTGTCGTTGAAAGTTGCAAAAACGATCGAACCGTCAGGACGCCACTCTCGCGGACCGGCAGGGCAATTCTTATCGGGCCTTGCACGAATGGGCTGGTAGGTTTTGCGCAACCCAAAAGCAGCAAACCAATCAAACCGGCAATGGCCCGTTTCACGGTTTAAAAGTGCCTCTGGGCCTGGTTGTTTTGGTCGTTTGGTGGTCTCTTTTCAGTCCCGGCTCGTGCAGACAATAATGATGTCTGCCGGCTGGATTTTCGTATTCGAAAATTGCTCCCATGCGTCCGAAGTAGCCTGTCGCCAGGACGGGTTTTGCAGGATTGCATTTTGCTTGATGATCCGGATTTGTTTGGTGCCATCACGATTGGTAACGCCAATCGAATGGAGGACCTCGTTGAGGGTACTGTTTGTCGATACCGAGACGTCACGACGAAACTCGACAACCAACTCAGAATCGGTCCTGCAGACGCTTCGCTTCTGCCGATCCGCAATAATGGCCGGATCACTATACAGCCTCCTCAAGTCATCAAGGCCTTGAAGCACAAATCGCATATGATAACGCGAGTTTTCCTTTGCCAACAAATCTGATGGCGCGCCAAGGTTCCCCATTCCTTTCAAAGCGATAAAACAGATTAGGTGGCCGCGCTGAGGACCGGAATTCTACATGTTAAGTGCCGCAGTGCCGTCATAAAAAGTGCCGTGTTTGTGCCGAATTACCATCATAAATTCGGGTGAGATTATGATGGCAGTGTGGGTGAAGCGCCGTCAGTGCCGTCCTTCCCTTCTCCATAATCCTGATCAACTGAGTCCCGCCGTCGGGAAGTGCCGTCAAAAAAAACTCGACGTTGGCGGGCGTTTTTGTGCAACCAGTTTGAATGTTGCACCGGCCTTTTCACTTTGTGCGCGACGAGCCCGCGCTGAAGGACGCGCTTTTTCCCTCAAGCAGCAGCGCTGTCCCCGCTGCGGCCAAGTCGAGACATTGAACCGGCACAGCGTCCTGCGTGGCAACGATCCTGACGAGCCCGACGGCCAGCACCTGCGCGGCCAGCGGGTGTTCTGTTCCCATCGCGGCCAGCGCGGCGGTTGTGGACGCACCTTCTCCCTGATGCTGGCGGACGTGCTGCCACGGCACACATTCACCGCGTCGCGCGTGTGGTGTTCTTCGTCGAAGAAGAACGGCACGTCCGCGCCGACAACACCTTCGCCTTCAAATCGCTCCGCTGGGAAGCGCCGCGCCACCTGCCGGATCGCACCATCCACCTCCGGTTCCAGCGCTCGCAGCCGGCCAGTCGTGTCGTCGTTTACTACAAAGGCGAGCGCATGGGCGAAGCCCGGCTGCTCAACCCGGTCGCCAATGACCGGAAACCACTCCACCCGCCTGCCACCGAAATTTGATTTATGATCCGCTCCCACTTCGGCCTGCAACGCCATCCCTTCGACACCGAGTCGCTCACGCTCCTGGCGCATCAACAGGAAGTTTTTGACATCCTCAAAGTCCACGCCCAGCAAGGCGGCCTGTGTCTGGTGCTTGGCGAACCCGGCACCGGCAAAAGCGTCCTCAAACAATCCCTGCTGACCCACGACCCAAAACGCCTGATTACGCCGGTGGTCAACCGCACCCTGCACACCTATCACAACACCTTGCGCATCCTCTGCGAAGCCTTCCAGATCGAGTTCACCGGGCGCGACCATCACTGCGAGCGCCTGCTGGTGCAACAGGCCTTCAGCGTCCACCGCGCCGGCAAGATGCTCGTCCCCATCATTGACGACGCCCACCTCATGCCCGCCGACTGCCTGCGCAAACTCCGGCTCTTGTGCGAAGACTTTCCCCGCTCCCACAACCTGATCCTCATCGGCCAGCCGCCCCTGCAGCAATCCCTGTCCCTCTCCATCAACGAGGAAATCCGCTCCCGCGTCACCTACTCGGCGGTCCTGCCCCGCCTCGGCCCCGAGGCGGTGGAACAGTTCCTCCTCGACCAACTCGATCGCGCCGGCCTCGGCCACAACACCTTCACCCCCGAAGCCCTCGCGTTGATAGTGCGCTCCGGCGAAGGCCTGTTGCGCCGCACCCGCAATCTGTGTCTGAGCACGCTCATTGAAGCCGTGCGCGACCAGACCCGCAGCGTGGACCTCAAACACGTCAACCGCGTCCTCCTCCAACCCCACTGGCGCAAAGACTATGACAACCCGCTCCCTTGAACGCCGTCCGCCAGGACCCCGCTGGTCGCGTGAACAGATCCGGGCCGCCCGGCTGGCCCCGCTGATACCGCTGCTCCAACAACGCGGCCTCCAACTCGTCGAACGCGAGGCCGGCAACTTCATCGTGCCCGCCTATCCCGGTCTGATCGTCAAAGCCAGCTACTGGCGCTGGCCCGAACGCGACCTGGCTGGCAACGCCATTGACTTCTGCAGGCGCGTCCTGGGCCTGTCCTTCCACGAGTCCATGCGCCAGATCACCGGCCAATAACCAAACCGCCACCGCCTGCTGGCGTCGTCACCTTACGATGCCAGTGGGGTGGAAAGCCGGCTCCGGATGAAGAAAACCGAGCCTTACGATCGCAGTGCGAGCAGCGCGGAACGGCCCGCGCCTTGCGACGCCAGTGTGGGCGGCCCTCCCCAAACCGGCACCTTACGATCACAGTGCGGCCAACAATGCCCTGACAAGAATGAAACGCCTCATATGGCCCACGCGGTCATCCCGCCTTGCGGGACTACGATCCGAGCGCGGTTATTCGGCCACAAAACACGATCGGAGCACGGGCGAAATACCGAAAATCGTGCGACGCCAGTTCGGCCGTTTTTACGACGGCAAAAAAGTTCGCAACATTTTGGACCCGCGAAAAGTGGGTGGTTTTAACCCGCGAAATGACATGCGCGTCATACTGCGTGGTGAGGTCCGGGCTGACGGCATAATCCACGTTGGTCAGATTGCCGAGGAGGTCGTAACGGTAAACGGTGTTGCCCTTGGCGGCGGTCCAGCGATTGGTCAGCCGTCCGTTGGAATCATAACTGTAGCGGAAGATTTCAGTGCTGGTGGCATCCACCTTGTGGTGGCGCGTCCATATTCGTCATAATTCCAGGTGGTGACACGATTCTTACCGTCGGTCAACGTCTTCAAATCACTTTGCCTGAAAAGTAGAGTTCAACATTAATTCCTGCCACCTTGCAAATCTGTTAAATATTCCCGGGACAATCTGAGCAAATCACGCACTCCTCGTAACTCTTCCGGATTTGTTCCAGCATCGGCTTGCAGTTCCTCAAGCAGCTGCATCGATGCCGTTAAAATGTGGCTTGCCAGTTTCGCTCTTTCAGCCGGATCCGGTACATCATCGACAGAAAGGCATCCCATGTCTTCAGCAAGCTTTAGATGCTCCTTGATGACGGCGTCACCGTTAGCACAGAGAAGCCTAACTCGGTTTATCAATTCGTTAAAGCCCGCAGTTCTTGCAGACCACATGCGATTTTTGCCAAATAGAATATCAGCTGACATATATCACCATCCTGTAAAAATAATCCGCGCCTGTGCAGAGGCTGGAAGTTTATAGAAGTGTTCGAGCACTTGATAAATATGCGCTTCGGCAGCACCCGTGAGATCGACCACGACAAAATCGACCTTTGCCAAATGACTATCAATTCGACCCATAAAGTTCGCCTGCTGACTGGCCCAATGCACATACGCGTTTGGATGCCCCATGAAATCTACGGTTGCAATATTCTTTGCGTCAATATGCCAATATGCATCAACACGATGATACTTCACAGAATTTCCAGTTAGCTGGATGCCCTCCTGAGCCTCAAGTCGCAACATTGTTGCCCGCTCGCTGCTGCTGAGAGCCCCAAATCTGCTTGTCCCTCCCAGACCTTGGTTGAACGTGTCGAAGCTGTAGTTGACGCCTTTGCGGTAAGGCAGATAGTTTGCTGTGCTTGCTTCAGCAGCTTGTCTGGCAGTTGCAGTTGCGCTCCGGATTGCAGCGGATGCTTCAGCCGCCATTACAGAGCGAATAGTCGAAGCGACAGCATATGCCTGCCAAAGTTGAAGCCCACGCCCGATCAATGGCCCCAACATTGCATCTGTGACCATCGCGTGCGGATCATACATCGCCCGATTGAGCCGTCCGCCGTCGAGTCGCCAACGTTTGCACGGGTCATCCCAATTTTCGCCAAGTTGTCTCGCTGTTTCTGCCACACCGCGAGCGGCGATGCCTGCGGCGACGGACTCCATGGCCCAAGCGAGGGCTGCTTGGCCGGTCGGGGTGTTTGCTGAAGAGTAAAATAGACCCAAAGGATCGAATTCACTGACAGGGTTGTTGCCAACGAATCCGTAGAGATTGATGCCACCTTCCTCCTCAATCGGGTCGCGGTTGATGAAGCGTTGCAAAGTTGGCGAGTAAGCGCGGCGCAGGTAGAGGCTGAGACCTGAGTTCGCATGAAAGCGCTGGCTAGCGAATTGATAGAGGTTTGCGCCGGCCAGTGGGCCACTCATCGCCAGTGTGTTGCCGAAGGGGTCGTACAGATACTTCGCAACAATAAGTTGGTTTCCGTTGAGCAGTGCGGTGACGTTGCGATTGCCGTCGGTGTGGTAGTAGGCATGACTTGAAGCTGAATTATCCGTCCTTGCCAACAGGTAACTGCCGCTGCGGGTATAACTGATCAACGGCGTATTGTTGGTGTCGCGTTCTTGAATTACCACCACACCGTCATAGAACAGGCGCACTTCGTTCGTTTTGACCCAACCGCCACCTTGCCAGCCATAATCGCGTGCAATCCGCAACCGGTTTTTGCCGTCATAAACGAACTCACTCTTCCACGTGCCCGCCACCCAGTTCGTGACTAATTGATTCTCGTCATCATACTCGAAGATTTGATTTCCATTAGTGCGCAGATTGCCGTTGAGGTCGTAAACCAACACGTTCGTGGCCCGCAAATCCACCGTTACTGTGTTGGTGCTGGAGAGGCCAATCGGCGATTGCGCGATGGCCGTGAAGTTGGTTGTGCCATCCACGAGTGGGAGGTTGGTCCGTGCATACGTGAAGTCGGCATAACGATCCGCTGTCAGTGCATTTACCGTCACGTTGGTTGCGGCTGTTGTGGTATTGCCAGCCACGGTCAGCGTGCCGGTGCGCGTGATGGTGGTCAGTTCGTTCAACGAATTGTTGTTGAAGGACTGAATGAAGGCGTTGTTCGTCCGATAATTCAGGTTGCCCGCCGCATCATAGGTGTAACCGAGTTGTTCGTTGTGGCGCGGCGATGCGTTGCTTTCATAACCGAGCGCGGTCTTTAGCTGGCCGAGATTGTCGTAGGTGTAATTGCGGTAGTCGCCAGCGGTGTTGGTCAACGCGGTGCGCTGGTTCATGAGGTTGTACGAGTAGGCATGAGCATTTAGAATCGAGGAGCTGGAAGTCAGGAGTTTGGTTGAAAGCAGACGCGTCATCGCGTCGTACGTATTCGTGATGTACGATGTGTTGGGCAAAGTGAGTTTTGATACCAGTGCTGGTCGGGCGGCTTCGTAGGTGTAACCAAACGAACCGGCCAGTGATGTGATGTTGGTCAATCGTTTCGCAGCGTCGTAGAGGTAGCCGTTCGTCCAGGAGCCGGAGGGTTGTTGCAGGGTCAGGCTGGTGCGCAGGCGATTGGCGTAGGTGTAAGTGAGGGTGTCGCTGGCCCATGGGCCGTCCTCGCTGAGCAACTGGCTGATAGCATCGTAGGTGTAAACATTCGTGCCCACGGCATCCACCAGGCTGGTCAGGCGGTTCAACGCATCATACTGCATGGAGAGGTCCGGGCTGACGGCGTAATCCACATTGGTCAGATTTCCGAGGGGGTCGTAACGGTAAACGGTGTAGCCCTTGGCGGCAGTCCAGCGATTGGTCAATCGTCCGTTGGGATCGAAACTATAGCGGAAGATTTCCGTGCTGGTGGCGTCCACCTTGTTGGTGGCGCGCCCATATTCGTCGTAATTCCAGCTGGTGACCTGATTCTTGCCGTCGGTCAACGTCTTCAAATCGCCCGCGCCGCTGTAAACGAATTTGTTCGTCATGAGGCCGGGATAGACTTCGTTGGTCTTTCGGCCCAGCAAGTCGTAGGTGTAGTTGACGACGTTTGTCCCGAGTTGATTGGTGTAACTGGTCGGGCCGGCGAAGTTGGCAGTGTAAGCCCAACGTTCCACGCCGCCGTCGGGGTAAGTGGTCGTGAGCGGTCGGCTGAGATTGTCAAAAGTGCTGGTGAGGGCGACTCCATTGGCGTCGACGGTGTTCGTGGCGCGGTCCAGAACGTCATAGGTAGCAGCGCTCATGCGGCCGAGGACATTGCTGGACGTGACGAGCAAGCCTTGATTGTTGAACCAGTTCGTCACGCTCGTGCCGGCGCTGTCCACCACGTTGGTCAATTGACCGAGCAAGTTGTAATGATTGGTGATCGAGTATCCGTCCGCGTAGGCCACGTTGGTCTGACGGCCGGCATTGTCATAGAAGAAATACGTGTAGTTGTTGGCAGCATCCCGCGACCAATTGAGCGAGCCGCACGAACAGTAATCGAAAAGGTTGTAGTAACCGAGAGCGTTGGTGGCGGCGACCAGTTGCCGGACCGCATTAAAGCCAAACGAATTTGAGTAGCCCATGCGGTCAATCGTGCGCACCAAATCCAGCTTGTCATAGATGTTGGTGATGAACGTGCCATCCGGGAAATCCACTCGCCGCAGCCGTTGCAGATTGTCGTAGGTGTTGGTGAGCGTCAGCCCGCGGGCATCGGTGTGGGTGCGAACAAGGTCATTGGAATACGTGAACAAATTGGTGGAAATACCCGTGACAATGGTCTGGGCAACGAAGCCATCGCTCCCATACCCGTTGGTCGTCAGCAGACCCGTTGGCAGGGTGACTGTGCTCAGGCGATTGCTGGTGTCGTAAGTGAAGACCGTCATCTCACCCAAGGCGTTGTAGTTGGTGAGTACCTGGTGATAGGCATTGTAGGAATTGCTCAACACCTGAACGCCCATCGCGTTCGTGGCGACGAGCAGATCAATGAGATTGGTTGAGTAGGTGTAGGTATTCGTCCGAAGCGCGACTACGGAGTTGGACGTGTAGGTGCTGATTTCGTTGGTCACTGCGCCGAGCGAATTACGCTCGGTGCGAGTAAAGCGTGTCGTACCGTCCGGTAAACGCTGTGCCACCAAAAGCGGCAGCACTTGCGTGCCCTCGTATGCGTTGTTGGTTTTCCCGGCGTAATCGTACCAAGTGATCTGACCCACTGTTCCATTGGTGTCGGGGCTGGGTTCACGAACAAAGGACAACGTATTACCCACGGGGCGGCGGTCGCTCTTTAACCAGTGCTTCATTCGGCCTATCAAGAAATCGTTGCCGGTGAATGCTGATATCTTGTTCGTGGACAGGGAAGCGTATTGGCGTGGTCCCCAATGAAAGCTGTTGCGCGTGTTCGCTTCAGACGTATCGAGCGTATTCGAGAAGAAAGGCGAGGTGCTGGGCGCCGTGTGCGAGGTCGCGAGCAGAGAATTAGTACCCTGGTAGAGGTAAAGCTCCTTTCCACCGTCCGGTCGTGAAACCAACAGGGATCGTTGGCCATTCGTAATGCCGACTTCAAAACCCGTATTGCCGTAAGGCGTTCCCAAATTGGTAATCATGTTGCCACTGTCGTAAGTGAACGAACTGGGAATCTGCGCAACATCCGTGATATTGGTCAGCCGACCTGACGGGTCGTAGGCCAAAGAAACCGTGCGCCCGAACGGGTCTGTGACCGAAGCAATCAGGTTGGTACTGTAAGCATTGCTGGTGACGTAGGTAATCGAGTTGGTCCGGCCATCGCCATCCACAACCGATTGCAGCCGGATGACGGGTGCAGAACTCGCGATATAGCTTTGATAGAAAAGCCGTGTGCGTTGTTCCTGAGCATTCCAGCGTTCGGAGAGAAACGCATGTAGAAACGCGCCAGTAGTGTTGGTGACGACGAAACCATAAACGTCCCGGCTGCCGTCCGGATAATGGATGGTAAAACCTGTGTTGGTGTTTCCGGTCAGTCGAGTATTGGTGAGATAATCCGTGTCGCCTTGAAACACTCGTTCCCGACCATCCGGGAAGTGAACCCAGTTGCTGCCGCCAAGACTGCTGACGTAGGAAAACCAGGAAAAATTCCAGTGTTTCCCGAAGCTGAACAATTTTGGATTCGTTCCAGCCGTGTACTCGCGTTGTTTGTAAGCAAGATCGAGTTCGATTCGAGGGCCAATGGCCGGCAAGTACCCGAGGGGTTGATCATTCAGCCATAGTGACAGGTAGGGTTCTGAGACGCCCCACACCGGAAGCCCGACCGGCGGACAATCCGGTTCGGGCGCGCCGTCATCCGCGTCACGCAAACCGGTCACATCGCAAACTTTCGCGCACGCACCAGGAACACCTATCACCACGTCGATTTGTTGTCCCGACGTGCCACCTATCGTCGGCGGGACCAAAACAACGTCGGGGCCGGGCCAAGTCGCGTCAACAATTCGAAAGCCGTTAATATTAACACCTGGACCCGGATATTCGTTCCACAAATGAGTCGGCGGGTGAAGTGTTCCGCCATTTGCCGCAACCGAAGTATTACCCATGAAGTAGTTCAACGTGATCGTACCGTCACTTGAAACGGCATCTACTCGAATTGTGACCGGACAGCTGCCGATATTCACAAACTTCAAATAGACATCGATTGAACCGTTGGTGTGGGAGACATGCCCAAATACTACCGCCAAAAAACAAGAGAAGAATCGTTTCATATGTTCTGGTTCTTCGGGTTCTTCATTTACGGAACTCGACTGCCGGACGCTGGCCGCGTAATCAATACCTTGAATTGCTGGTCGATCACGCCATCGCCGTCTGAATCCTGATTGTTCGGATCCGTGCGATAAACAAACACCTCATCGCCATCGGTCAGGCCGTCGTCATCCGAGTCTGAATCACTTGGATTTGTGGCAAGAAAATCCTCCTGCAAGTCGGTAAGGCCGTCGCCATCGGTGTCCACCTTGCACTTGCCAGCACTACCTGCGGAATACAGCGCTGTTACTTCCGTGCCGGTCAAGGCGCGGCGGTAGATAGTCGGCTCATCAATAATGCCTTTATACCAGCCGTTAAATCCCGGTTGCGGGTGCACGCCGATTCGGACGGGCGCGTTATTACTCAACGAGCCAGACAGAATCGTGGGGTCGAACGTGAGGCGCGGGGTTCCGTCGATGTAGATCTTGCCGCCACTGGCGGAAGTGCGGTCCAGAGTGGCGACCACATGATGGTACCCGCCATCACGCAGATCGTTTGTGGCCCAAAAGCTGTGCACCCCGGACAGGTTCATAATTTGAAAGCCCGGCTTTCCATCGATCAAAAACATTTCGTAACCGATCGTGGTGAACGCGTCAGGGGTGTAGCGCTTGCCAACGACACTCATCACCCCGTAAGTCGTGCTGTTGGCCTCTGGTTTGATCCAGGCCTCAATCGAGACCTGGTCATTGGTGGTAGCCAGATTCAGCGCGTTGTCATCAGCCGCAGTTGCTCCGTCATTCACTCCGTCGAAGGAAAACCCTTCGCCAACGACCGCCGAGACATAAGTCGCTCCGCTGACCGTCGCGAAATTCGTGCGGGCCAAATCGTAGCCATTCCCGTCTCCGGGCCACCACGCGACGATGTTGGTTGGCGCAGACGTGCAATTGGGATTGTGTTTCCCGGCGGCGCCGGCGTTGTAGATCGCCTGAATCTCAGCCGCACCTAGTGTAGTGTCTCATAAAAGAATTTACTAACAAGCGCGGGCGTGCCAGAATTCCAGCATGGCTCGACCCAAACTGCCTCTACACCTATCCACTGAGCAACGAAGCGAA
>DASUGI010000057.1:0-12184 GCA_036274115.1 Verrucomicrobiia bacterium | reverse complement strand
CAGCGCTCCATTGTTCGTCCGGAAACTCAGATTCCACGCGCTGTCGTAAGCGTAACCGCGATCTTCACTGGCGCTCGCGCTGTCGGCCACCTTCAACTGTCCGATCGAGTCGTAACTGTAGTTGTACGTGCTGCCCACAGGACCAAAGGCTTGCTGCGTACGCTGGTTGGCAGCGTTGTAGGCGTACGTATGTGAGTTGAGTGTTGAATGGTCACTCTTCTTGAGCATGGTGCTCCACAGCCGGGCGTTCAGGTCGTACACGTTGGTGATGTAATTGGAGTTGGGTAGGTCCAGCCGAATCGGAAGCCTGGACGGCTCCAAATCCGCCAGCACGTAACCAAACGCGCCAGCCGGTGAAGTCACACTGGTCAGGCGCTTGGCAGTGTCGTAACCAAAGGCATTGGTCCAGACGCCCGTGGGTTGTTTCAAGTCCATGCCCACGCGCAAACGGTTGTTGAAAGTGTTCGTCACGGTGTCGTCGGCAAACGGGCCATCCTCGGTGTAAAGCTGGCCGCCTGATGCATAGGTATAGGCCGTTGTTCCGGCCGCGTCCACCATGTTTGTCACGCGGTTTAATGGATCGTATTGCAAAGTAATGTCGACGCTGGCGGGGTAATTCACCTTGGTGACGTTGCCGACGGCGTCGTTGGTGTAATAGGTTGTGCCTTTGGCGGCGCTCCAGCGGCTGGCGAGGCGGCTGTTTGCATCATAGGTGTAACGCAGGACTTCGGCACCCAACTGGTCCAGCTTGTTGGTCACACGTCCATACTCGTCGTAGTTCCACTTGGTCACCTGATTCTTGCCATCCACCAGGGCGAGCAAATCTCCGGCAGGACTGTTCGTGAAGCGGATGAGTTCCCAATTGGCGTTGGTTTCAAAACGCTTTCGCCCCGCTTCGTCGTAAGCAAAGAAATTGGTGGCACCCAATTGATTGGTGTAGGCGACGAGTCCTCGCGCGGAATAACCAAAGTGTTCCACGCCCGTGTCCGGATAGGTGCGGGTGCGCAACCGGCCCAAATCATCGTAGGTGTTGGTGACGGTCACGCCATTGGCATCCGTGACATAGATCGGGTGGTCATCAATGTCGAACACGGTGAACCGTTCCGCGCCGTACGCGTTAGTGATGCTGGTGAGCAAGCCTTGATTGTTGTAACCGAACCAGCGGTAACCCCAGGCATCGCCGCTGACAATCACCCGTTGCAGCGAGTCATACCAATTCGTCACGGTGGCATCGGGGTAAAAGATGTGCGTGCGGTTTCCCTGGAGGTCGTAATTAAAGCTGGTGACCAGTTGTGCCGGGGTACTCCAGGCATTGGTGACAGACATTACTGCGCCGCAATCGCAAAGGCCGTAACGAGTGACAACACCATTGGCATTAGTCTCGGCGACTTTCTGACGGATGCCGTTGTACGAAGCGTAAGACCAGAAGCCCATGCGGTCCTTGGTGGCGGTGACATTCAACGCCGTGTAGATGTTCGAGGTCGTGGTGCCGTCGGGATATTTTCTGCCGGTGAGACGCGCGAGACCGTCCCAATAATTCGTCACTGTGAGTCCACGCTCGTCAGTGTGGGAATCCACCATGTCTCCGGAGTACGTGTACGAATTGGTGCGGTTGATTTCGAGGTCAATGGTCTTGTCCAAACGATCTTCGGATGCGCCGCTGCTGAAATAAATGTTCGTGGTAGTCAATCCGCCCGGAGTGCGGATGCTGGTAAGTTGGCGGTTGGCGTTGAAGGTGTACTCAGTGAGTTCATTCAACGCGTTGAAACTATTGGTTACTTGATGGAAGCCGTTGAAGCGATTGCTCACCACTTGTTCGCCTTGGGGGCCAATGTGCAGCACTAAATCAATCCCATTGCCGGCGTAAGTGAAGGTGTTGGTCCGGGTGCCAATGTTTCCACCCGGTTGCGTGTAGGTCTCAACCATTTTGGTCTGATGGCCGATGGCATTGTACTCGAAATACTGATACCAGGTGTTGCCGCCCGGCAAGACTCGGGAAATCACTGACGGCATTTGCGTGCCCGTGCCGGTAGCTACTTTCTCCGGATTAGACGGATTCTTTCCAGCGTAATCATACCAGGTTACCTGCCCCTCAGTGCTCCCATCCGGAGAAGGTTTTTGCTCCCAGGACAAGACGTCGCTGATGTGCAGGTGACCTCCATCCCAGTCATCGTGATGCCAAAGCCAATGGCGGATTCGGGCCCGCTTGAATTCATCCCAATCCCAGCTGTCAATATCCACATTGCCGATGCCAGCGAGTTGAAGTGGCCCCCAGTAATAGGTGTTTCCTGCCACGCGATTGGTATCCAAGGTACCCACCGGCAGGCCGCTCGGAATAACGCTCGCATTGAAAGTCGAAGGAATTGGCACGTTGGAAACAGCGTGGTCCGCTTGCAAATACAAATGCTTTCCGCCGTTGGGTTCGGTGATCAGCAGGGTGGTCCCGAAGTGGGTCATTTTTACTTCCGCCCACCCGTTGTAGAGTGGGACAAGGTCGCCAAGGTAATCAAATTGAGTTGTCCCGTAAGGTGTGGTCATCGTCGCCAATGACCAATACGGATGCGAATCGAAATTGATTATCATTTCATCTTCCCGATACGTGAAGGACGTGGGGATGTTCGCCGCATCAACGATGTTGGTCAGATACCAACGGCCATCGGCCTGTTGCTCATACCCGAATGAGGCAGTGTAACCTCCCGGAGTGTTCACCTGCGTTGCAATGCGGTTGTTTGATTGATCCAAATCGCCGTCCAAATCTCCATAAACAAACGTGGCAGCTTGGGAGTACTCTAAAACGGAGCCGTCACTCTTGTGTATCTTCCCGCCGGTAATCAGTTGCTGGCCATCGACAAGGATTTCAATTCGGGCACCAGAGTGCGAGTGAGGATCACTGAGAAGCGGAGTGCTGAAGCTGAAAATGATCCGACCTCCGAGTTGATTCCAGTGCGCGTTAGAATCATTGACAATAACCAATTCTGAGCTCCAGATGCTGTGCCATTGGGCACCGAACAGTGGGTTTAAATCGTGTCGGGGGTAATACCCGTAATCTGTTGGTCGCCAGGTTTGATAAACCAAATCCAGGCTCACAGCCGGACCAAACGCAGGGATGTACTTTAATGGATTGTCGAACAAACGGTAATCCGCTTGCGCTTCCCACACTTGCCATACTGGCATCCCGCGGCAATCCAAACAACCTGCCGCAGACGATGCGCCTGCTTTAGCCCCCGCGTTCCCGACCGCTCCCGGACCACAGCAGGTTTCACACGGTGGTGGAGGAGTCGTCCATTGAGGCGGACAGTCCGCGCGAGCGACAGAAACGATGAAGAGGGAGGCGACCAAGGTGATGGAATGGAATTTCATAGGCATCTCGATTGATCAGCAGGTTCACGGAAACGACCAAACGTCCTTGCGGTGGGAAATTAGCCCCTGGTCGAATTCGCGCGCGAGTGTCCATAAACAACACCGGGCCGTCGATGGGGTTTGTACCCCAAACGCCAGAGGCAGGTAACCTTAACTCCTTTTCTTTCGGCTTCGTCCCGCTTTGGCCCTCAGCGGCGTTGGCCGGTGGCCGTGATCGCCGCGGCCAGTTGCTGGCTAAGATCAGCGGTCAGATCGCTCAAGGTGGAGACCGCGCCGGATGGATCGGTGTCGGGCGACGGCCTTCACCCGCTTGCGCACGCAACGGGGAGCGAGTAGTTTTCCGACATGTCATTGAACGAGATCAGGCTTGCCGTCGAGGATCTCCCGGCCAAGGACCGTGGATCGCTGGCGGCCTGGCTTTTGGAATCGTTACCGCCGCACAGTGGAATGGATGCCTCGGCGGAGGGAATTGACGAAGCCGTTCGGAGACGCGAGGAGTTGGACTCAGGCCGAGCGCGTGTCATTTCGGCGGACGACTTTTGGAAGGCGGTTGCGCAGGAGCGCACCTCGTGGAAGTAACCCACCACCCGCTCGTAAAGCAGGACGTGGTGACTGCTCTCAAGTATTACTCTGAGATTTCTCCCGGTTTGGCAGCCGAATTCGAACTCGAATTGCGTGAACTGATCGCCAAGGCCAAAGACAATCCCCTTCGTTTCCATCCAGTTGACCGTGGGTTTCGTCGGGCAAACCTGCGGAGGTTTCCCTATCACATCCCGTATGAGGTCCGCGCCGAATCGGTTTGTGTGATGCTTGTGCGACACAATAAGCGTCATCCGGATTACGGAATGGAACGAACCTGATCTAGCCGTTCGCGTGGAAGATTTGGAGTAAGCAGACGCATTGCCGCCCATCAGCGGCGTTGGCTGGACGCTGTAATCGCGGCGGCCAATTGCTGGCTAAGATCAGCGGTCAGATCGCTCAGGGTGGCCACAGCTCCGGACGGATTGGTGTCTGGCGACGGGCCGTTCCGCGTCAGCCGGCTGTTGCCGGCCTTGAGAAATTTCCCACCACCCGCAGCCAGGACTCGCCACCACGCAACCAGAACACCGCGACCTTCGGCGTCCACGTCGAACTGTTCGATCGTGACGTGCACCTCCACCGAAACGTCTTCGCTTGTCCAGCTCGACAAACGGATCTGGTCTGTCGGCAACAAACCACCCAGGTTGGCAGCAATTGTCTTTTGCAATCCCTTGTCCAGTCGTTCGGCCCAGACCGACAATAGAAGATAATCGATTTCATTGGTGCCGCGCCGGACGGCCAGCGAAGTGTCGAGCAGATACTCCGGCACTTTCACGTGGCCCACTCCCACAGCTAAAGCATTGGTCGGCGTTGCGGACGCGGTTGCCGGCAGCGGAGTCAGCACGTAATAGCGCGCCGAACTGGTGGCGGGTTTCAAAAAATTAAGACAGCCGGTCAAACTCAGGCATCCCAGCGTTGCGGCCAGGACGCTGAGGAAAGACCAAAGACGAACCAATGAGGTTGGTTTTTTATTCATTGCTTTTTGTTCTGGTTTTCCCGACCGGTGATGAGCGCGTTGGGGTGACGCCTGAGAAAGTCGAGGAGGGCTGATAACGACTGCCCCGCACCGGCCAGCTGTTGCAACGCCTGGTCCAGGTCGTAACGGACCGCAGAGTCGGGCGCCAGCAACGTTCGAAGATCCTCCGCGGCGCCGCGGAACTGTTTCAGCGCCTGCTCCGCCTGCGCCAGTGAGTTCGTAAGGCTATCCGCCAGGGGATCGATCCGGCTGTTGAGTTTCTGACCGAGCAGACGGTATTCATCCAGCGTCGGTGCAACGGCGGCGAGACCGTTGGTGAGTGAGGGGGACGAAACAAGTCGATTGATGGAGTTGAGCACATTGGTGACGCCCGCATTGATCTCGCTCATTTGCAGCGCCCCAACGGTGCTGTCGAGCTTGACCAAAACGGAGTTAAGGTTGCTCTCGATGCGTTTGAGATTGAGGCTGGCCAGATTCTTGAACAATTCCTGAATCTGCGTCGGTTCGGTGGGCAATTCGGGATACACCTTATCCAGTTGATGAAACACCGCTGCGGGAGCATCAGGATTGAGCCGCACATCCACGTAGAGCAGACCCGTGACGAGACTCTCGGTTTGAAGCGAGGCCCGCAACCCGAGCTTGATGCGCTCATGCAAAGCGGACTCAGAAAACATATAGGTGGAGTCACCCACGCGGCGTCGGAGAAGCTTTTCATCGATCTCGAGCACGACCGGCATGGAGTAATCGTTGGTGGCCTGGTTGAACCGGACCATCACTCGCTTGACCGAGCCGATTACCACGCCGCGGTATTTGACCGGCGCGCCTTCGTTCAGCCCATTCAACGATTCATCGAAGTAAGCGATGATGTCGCGGGTGGGGGTGAAGAACTTTACGGAGCTGAAGAGCAGCAGGCCGGCCACGCCGAGCGCAATGCCGGCCACGATAAACAGCCCGATCGAAGTGGTGTTGATTTTTTGGCTCACGGTAGGGCGGGTTATAAAGTTTTAACGGTCTCCGGTTTTGATGAATGTTCTCCGCGCGTGAGGAACTCATGCACGGCGGGGTCGGTGGAATGCTTCAGCAGTTCGCGCGGGTTGCCTTGCGCGCGCATGGTGCGGGTGTTCGCGTCGAGAAAAACCGAGTTGTCCGCGATGGTGAAAATGCTGGCCAGCTCATGGGTTACGACTACGAACGTGGTGCCGAGGCTGTCGCGCAGTTGCAGAATTAATTCGTCGAGATTGCGCGAACTGATCGGGTCGAGGCCGGCGGATGGTTCGTCGAAGAACAAGACGTCCGGGTCCAGCGCGAGGGCCCGCGCCAATCCCGCGCGCTTGCACATGCCACCGGAGATTTCGGCCGGATAATAATCTTCAAAGCCTTTCAATCCCACGAGCGAGAGTTTGAGCCGGGCAATGTCCCGGATTTCCTCAGCCGAATATTCGGTGTACTCGCCGAGCACAAGGCCAATGTTTTCGGCGAGCGTCATTGAACTCCAGAGCGCCCCACCCTGGAACAAAACGCCAAACGTTCGCAAGCGTTCCTGGCGCGCCAGCTCGTCCGATTTCCAGAAGGGAATGCCGTCGTAAAGCATGTCGCCCTGGGCCGGTTCTTTCAGGCCGATCATGTGACGAAGCAGCGTGCTCTTGCCGCAACCACTGCCGCCCATAATGATAAAGATCTCGCCGCGCCGGATCTTCGCGTTGATATCGCGCATCACCACAAACGACCCGTACGCCATCGTCAGGTCACGAATCTCAATCTTGATGTTCTCTTCCGTTGACACCGCTCAAATGTCCAGGGCGTTGCAAAGCACCGCAAAAATTCCGTCCGAGGCGATAATCCAGGTGATGCCGGTGACCACCGCGGAAGTCGTGGCCTGACCCACGGCGGCGGCATTGGTGCCACATTGCATGCCGCGCAAGCAACCGGTCAAGGCGATCAGCACGCCGAAGAATGAGCCCTTGCAGATGCCGAGCAGGAAGGCACTCAAGTGGATCGCTTTCAGGGTGCGATGCAGATAAAGCTCCGGCGCGATACCCACGGCGAGCGTTGACACCAGGTAGCCCCCGGCGATGGCGATGAGGTCGGCAAAGATGCAGAGCAGCGGCATCATCAGGATGAGCGCCAGCATGCGGGGCAGGACGAGAAATTCCACCGGCGAGATGCCGAAGGTTTGAAAGGCTTCAATCTCCTGATTCACTTTCATCGTTCCGAGTTGCGCGGCAAACGCGGCACCGGTGCGCCCGCAAATGATGATGCCCGTCATGATGCAACTCATTTCGCGCACCGCCGCCACTGCTACCAGGTCCGCGGTGTAGATGGAGGCGCCAAACCGGGCCAGTTCCGTGGCGCCGACGAAGGCGAGGATCATGCCGATGAGGAAATTGATCAATGCGACGATGCCCAATGCTTCCGGCCCGGATTGCTGCATCACCAGGAACGTGTCGGACCAGCGAAACTGGGCGCGTCCTCGCAACAACTTCAGAAACGCCAGCACATTGTCGCCGATGAATTTGAGCATCCGGGCGGTGTCACCCCACCATCCAACGCCCCAATTACCCAGACGTTCAAGCAATGGAGATTGTTCGGTCTTGCGCGCCGCATCCTTTTTCTCCGGCACGGCTTGCGACAGCGCAATCAATTTGGCGAGGCCCGGCGACAGCGTTTGAGTGCGAAACTGAATCTTCCTCTCGACGCAGAGATCATGCAGCGCCAACAGCCGCACGAGCAACGCACTGTTCCAGCCCGCCAACCTTTTCGTGTCGAACTCCAGCGCGCCCACGCCGTCCTTGGTCAGCTCGGCTTCGACGGCCGAAATGTCCGGCAGACTGGTGCGGTCCAGCCAATCGCCCGCAATTGCGGCGATGAGCACTTCGCCATTGCGGCGAGCGCTCAGCTGGGCCGGAGACTGTTCGGGATTACTCAAAGTTCAAGCAACTCGTTCAATGCGGATTCACTCGACCCGGTGGCGGTAGCAATTTGTGCAAGCCGTTTGGAGCGAGAGACCGGCGAATGATGCCGCATACCACCGTGCGTGTCGAGAATCGGGCTTCATGCGAAGTGCAGTGGGAGCGCGGACCGCCATGTCCGCCGTTTCACTTCGAGTTTCAACGTTCCCTTTACTTTCGAATTCACGCGGACAAGGCTGTCCGCGCTCCCGTGGCGCTGCGCTACTTACTCTCAGTTCCAGTTGCACTCGCTTCATGCCTGCCAACGCAGCGTACGTTCCTTCAGTGAAACATAGATGGGTTTGTCCCCAAACAACGTCGGCACCGCCATTGCCGCGAAGCATCGGCAGCAGTTGGGTGAACTTGCCGGTCAAAGCGCGGACCGCCATGTCCGCCGTTTTACTTCGAGTTTCAACGTTCCCTTTACTTTCGAATTCACGCGGACAAGGCTGTCCGCGCTCCTGTGGCACGGCGCTACTTACTCTCAGTTCCAGTTGCACTCGCTTCATGCCTGCAAACGCAGCGTGCGTTCCTTCAGTGAGGTATAGATGGGTTGGTCGCCCAACAACGTCGGCACGGCCATCGCCGCGAAGCACGCCCAAAGCATCGGCAGCAGTTGGGTGAATTCACCGGTCAATTCCACGGTCAGGATAATGCCGGTGACCGGCGCGCGAACCACCGCCGTAAAGAAGGCCGCCATGCCCACAACCGCAAATGCGGTTGGCGACACGTTGATGCCCGGCAGCGTGGAATGGCACACCCACGCAAACAGCAAACCGAGTTGCGCCCCCAGGACCAGCATGGGCGCAAACAGTCCACCTGGTGTTCCCGCGGCATACGACGCCGCACCGAGCACGAAGCGGAGGCCGAACACCATCAGCAACGCCGCGCTGCCGGTGGCGCCCGCATTCAGCGCGCTTTGAGTAAGCGCATCACCACCACCCACGAGTCCCGGTGCGAACCACGCCAGCGCTCCCACGCTCGCGCCAATCAACGCGGCGCGAAGTTCGATTGGCCGGTGCGCCCAACGATCAGAAATGGCGAGGGTGCCGAGCAAGAGGCGGTTGTAAGCCATGCCGACAAATCCAGCCAGCACGCCCACGGCCAGGAACAGGAGGCCGCTACCATTTGGTGGATACGGCAATTGGCCGACTCTGAAGTCAGCATCGTCTCCGAGGAACAACCGCGAGATGGCGATCGCGCCCGCGGACGCACCCAATGCGGCGATCGCCGTGCACGTGTCAAAACGCCGCACCAGTTCCTCCAGCACGAACACTGCTCCGGCGATTGGGGCATTGAACGCCGTGGCCAGACCCGCTCCGGCGCCGGCTGCCAGCAACGCGCCGACGTCGGACTTTTCGAGACGCAACCACCGTCCGATCTCCGAGCCGAGGCACGCTCCCATCTGCACGCTGGGACCTTCGCGTCCCAGTGCCAGACCGCCACCGATGGCGAGCCAGCCGCCCACAAATTTCACCGGCAACAGGCGGAGCGGTGCGGGCGGTAGTTCATTGTTGACCACGGCTTCGACGTGCGGAATCCCACTGCCGCCGGCATGCGGAGCAAACCGCCGCACCAGCCACGCGGCAACCGCGGTGAGTCCGGCTACACCCGCGACGGAAAGGAGCAATCCCGGAAGCGCCCGGCCTTGCGCCCAGGCGAGCAACATCGCCCGCCACTGATCCGCGTGTTCCAGCCCCAGTCGGAAAAACGTGGTTACCAATCCTGCCAATGCTCCAACACCAATAGCGGCGCCCGCGAGCAACAACAGATTCTTTGACGTTGGCGACGGAGGCGTCGTGGTCATGTCAACACCGGCAGATCGCTGAAATCATTGATCATCGCGCCCGCTGATTCTTCACGAAAGGCTGGTGCCGGTAAATCAATTCACCTTCACCAGACCCGGCGGTTTCCACGTCCCCGAGCCGGGCGGCAGGAGGGATGGCTGCTCCGTCTTCGGCCAGTAAAGGCGCATCACCATGTAAATCGGACCATCCGGCGCGGGCAGCCAGTTGGACTCCTTGTCCGGACCGGGAGAATCCTTCTGGATGTAGAGCGTGAGCGAGCCGTTGGGATTCTTCTTCAGGTTCGGCAGCATCGGCGAGTTGATGAGGTAGCGGTTGATGGGGTTTTTGATGAGCAACTGCGTTTTTCCGTCATACATCGTCACGGACCAGAAAGCGTTGACCGGAGGAAGCCGGCCGAAAGGAAAGGTGAGAGTGTAATTGTGTTTGCTGCCGTCAAGTTCCTCACCATCGGCCAGGGATTTGGTCATGGGATACATCGCTTCAACCGCGTCATTTCCATAGATGCCCGCTTTGGCCGCCGCCGCGCGCTTTAACCAGTCGCCGCGGTAGTAATCGCGATTGCCGAACGCAGAACCAACGCGCCAGCCGTTGATTTCCTTCCCGAACGTGGCGACCTGCTTCTCCACCTTCGCTTCTCCGGCTTTCATGCCCAATCCCACTTCGAGTTTGTGCTCCAGCGAAAGGTCCTTGAACTTGAAAGTATTCCCGGCGCCCACGCCAATCCGTTTCAGCTTCTCACGGATGGCCCGTTCCTCCGGTCCGGCGGGGGCGAATTGCAGGACGAAATCGAGATACTCGAAGAAATTTTCCTTCGCGAGCTTGTCGTTAATTACGGGCCAGTTAATCGCTGGGGCCGTCGGCGGGGCGGGCTTTTTCAGAAAAGCCGAGAGCGGCTGCACTTTGTATTGTTGCTGCACCTTCACGACGTTCGGCATGTCGTCCGGCCCGAACAGTTGGGTGCGAAACAGGAAGCTGGCGAAGTCGGTGCTGGAATGGAACACCTTCTTGATTCCGGCGGGCGCTGAGCCTTTCCAATTGGGGCCGGCGACCAGATAGTTGCCGGCCTCCGAACCGGTCGCGCGACTCCCAATGTAACCAAAGTTGAACGTGTTCCAGTCTATCAGTTGAACGGCGTAATAGCGTGATCTCTCGACCGCCGGCACGGAGATGACGAAAGGTTCCGTGCGCAGGTCCGCTCCGAGGAACGAATACGGCGTGTCACTGTTGGGCGTGACGACGGCGGTATCCTCGTAGGTGAACACGCGCGCCTCGTTGTAGAGCTGGTTGAACGACCCCTTGTATTGGCTGGAAGTCTTGTCGATCCAGAACTCGTAGTTGGCGGCGTAATTCATCACCAGCGGCAGGCCGTAGATGAACCCTGCCTCAGCGACGGCGCGGACCTCGGCGAAGCCGGGGCGGTTCTTCTCCTGCTTTTCCGCCCGTGCCACGGCATCGTTTTTATTAGCGCACCCGGAAAACAAAGCGGTGGCGGCGACGATGGCCAATGTGAGTTCAGCGATTTTACTGAGATGCTTGTATGCGTTCATGCGGGCTAAAGAGTTTTTCTTTTATCGGGATGCCCTGATTCTGTGAGGCAAGTTCAGCTTTAACAAACTACGGTTGAAGGTCAATCGTCAGATTTGTGCCGCCTCAATAAGCGCAAGCGCGTCCATCAGGCATCTGGCGCAAGACCTTTGGTATTTGATCGAGTCAATATGAGTTCGACTACGATGACATTGGCAACGTGCTCGCCGCCGGCAGTGGCGGGGATGCCTCCGGCCTGAACCTGCGTTGGGCCAGCAACACCTTCAACACCGTCAACCAGCTCACCGCCCGCACCACACCGGGCTACGTGGAGAGCTATGGCACGGCTCATTCCAATGCCACCGTCACCGTGGGGGCCGTTGGGCCGAGCGGCATGGCGACTGGGGGCGGGACGCGGTGATCTACTTTGCGGTACGGCACGGCGGACTGCGGGTGAAAGAGGTCGCCGCGCGGGTTGGAATGAGATATCAAGCGGCAGTGCAGGCGGCGCGACGATTTGAAAAGACGCTGTCGAAGGATCGTCAACGAGGGGAAATGATCGCGAAGCTGAAACGTCAAATGTCACATATTTAGATGCGACCCCATTGCCTTTCATTCCAACCCTCGCGACGAATAGCCGAAGCGCTCCAAGATGCGCCCGGTCAGCCAAGTCGGGTTCATTTGGCCTTGAAGCGCCTTGAAGCCAGAGCAACTTGGCAGTATGCTCGCGTCACCTTGCCATGAAAAGTGCCCGCAAATCACGGCCTTGTGTTTCCGAGCGTCGGGCGCAACGAGCGTTCACCCTGATGGATTTGATGGTCGTCCTGGGTGTTCTGGTGCTGTTGGGCTTGGTCCTGTTGCCCGCGATGGCGACAACCGCGGAGCGCAGTCAGCGCGCGAGATGTCAGGATAATCTTCGACGGATTGCGATGGGTGTAACGATCTATGGAGGCAACTACGGTGGAGCCATTTTTACACCCAGATCCGTC
>DASUGI010000056.1:0-2711 GCA_036274115.1 Verrucomicrobiia bacterium | reverse complement strand
GAATGTGGCCTTTGACGACCATGCGATGCGGTTTGTCCCGGCCCGTGCCGAGAATCGTGCCGCCCACGGTGAGAATTCCCGCCAAAGTCGGCTTGTCCAACTTCATGAAGTGGTTTTCTGCCAGACCTCGGAAACCGTCGCGAAAACCGATGATGTCCAACCCGGCATCATGTGCGGCCTTGCCGACGGCGCGAATGGCCGCGTTCAAACCGGGACTGTCTCCACCTGCTGTAAGAATGCCAATGCGTTTGGCCATGGAATGAGTGAATTTACGATTTTGGATTTCCGATTTACGATTGCTGACCCTTCCGTTGCCGACAGTCCTAAATCGTAAAACGCGAATCGTAAATCATAAAGTTCGGGCGACACGCGATACACAGCGGCCGAGGTGACGAGGCTCATTCTTCGAGGAAGTTAGAGCCGCCTCACGTCGGCTGCTACACACCACCGAACCGGCGATGCCGCTTGGCGTATTCTTCGAGCGCTGCGTAGAACTGCGGCTTGCGGAAATCCGGCCAAAGTGTGGGCGTGATGACGAACTCCGAGTAGGAAATCTGCCAGAGCAGGAAATTGCTCACGCGCATCTCGCCGCTGGTACGGATGAGCAAGTCGGGATCGGGCATTGAGCGCGTCCAGAGGTGCTGCGAAACCGTTTGTTCGGTGATGTCGGCGGGCTCGATCTGGCCGCGACGAACTTTCTCGGCGATGCCGCGCACCGCCTCGACGATTTCATTGCGTCCCCCATAGCTTAACGCCAGCACCAGCGTGAGGCCGTTGTTCTTCGACAACGTCTGGATGGATTTGCGGAGTTGCTCTTGCACATTTTCCGGCAGCCGATAAATCTGGCCAATGGCTTCGAGCCGAACGTTGTTCTTGTTGAGGTCGGGTGTCTCGGATTTGAGGTAGTGGATGAGATATTTCATCAACGTGTCCACCTCGTCCTTGGGGCGATTCCAGTTCTCCGCCGAGAACGCATAGAGCGTGAGATACTTGATGCCGAGATCGCCAGCGGTGCGAATAATGATGCGCGCCGACTCGGCGCCCTGGCGATGACCCTCAATGCGCGGCAGGTGACGTTGCTTGGCCCAACGCCCGTTGCCATCCATGATGATGGCGACGTGTTGGGGTAACTGCGCCTTGGCTTCGGAACTCAGGCTTGAAACCGCTAAACTCATTCCATGGCAGACTATTTGGGATTGCACGGAATACAAAGCTCGAAAATCCAGGCAGTGATCATCTCGATGTCCGGCACCCTGCCGATGGGGCTCTTCTTCGTCGTTCCTTCAAGGATAATTCGAGGACGAGGAAGAGGACGACGACGAGGAGGAAGTGAATTGTGCGGCACTTCCGATCAGCCCGGGCCGGTGCTTGCGCGCCAGAGCGGAGCGGCTTATGCTGGCAGAGCCGTGAAGCAACCGTTCGTCAATATCGAGGAAAAGATCGACCGCTTTGTCGGGCGGCGCACCGGCACGCCAGACAGTCTGCGAGCGGGGATGCAGTTGCAGGCTACCGCAGCGCGATTGCACAAGAGCTTCGGGCATCGCTGGTGGCCCAAGGGAGTTTATCGCTTCAAAACCCATGAAGAGGCGGACGCATGGATGACCAAAATGCTGGCGCAGAGCGGCCTGCCGAAAACCTGATCAGCCGTCCGCCTACCGAGGAAGACTTGGTCGCTCTGTGTCGCGAGTTGAACCAGCGCGGGGCCAAATACGTGGTTGTAGGTGGTCTGGCCATCATTGCCGCCGGATTGCCGCGTGTTACAACCGATGTAGATTTGATGGTGGCGGCGGACCCGGAGAACGAGGCCAAAGTTTATTCCGCGCTTGCCACGCTGCCGGATAATGCGGTGCGAGAACTTCAGCCCGGTGAACTTCAGCAGTACAAGGTCATTCGCGTGGGCGATGAAATCCTGGTGGACTTGATGGTTTCAGCAGGTGGGATTAATTATGCCGAGGCGGCGAAGCATGTGGTGGTTCGAGAATTGGGCGGCGTGCCAATTCCGTTTGCCTCACCGCACCTGCTCTGGCGTATGAAGGTTATCACGCATCGCGACAAAGACGCTGGCGACCTTTACTTCCTCCGGCAATGGTTTGCTGAACGGGGAGAAGAACCACCAAAGGGCTAAAGCTAAACAAAAATCGTCTGATCTCGTCCCGGCCCCACTGAAGCGATATACAACTTCGCACCAGTCAATTCAGCAATGGCTTTCAGGTAGGCACGGGCTTTGGGGGGAAGTTGCTTCCACGATTTGCATTTGTCCGTAGGCGTGCGCCAGCCTTCGAATTCGGCGTAGATCGGCTCACACTCGGACAGCACCTGTACGTCGTTGGGCATGTAATCGTAACGCTTCTTGCCGTGACGATAAGCCACACACACGCGGATGGTTTCTACGGTGTCGAGCCCGTCGAGGTTGGTCACTGCGAGATCGTCGATGCCGTTCACCATCGTGGCGTGACGTGTGGCAACAGAATCAAACCAACCGCAGCGACGCGCGCGTCCCGTGGTCGCGCCAAACTCCCGGCCCATGCCGTGCAACAAATCAGAAATCTCATGGCTCTCGGTTGGCAATGGGCCTTCGCCCACGCGTGTCGTGTAGGCCTTCATTACACCGACCACGCGGTCCATGCGATGCGGCGGCACACCTGAGCCCGTGCAAGCGCCACCCGCCGTGGTATTCGATGAGGTCACGAACGGATACGTGCCGTGGTCGA
>DASUGI010000055.1:0-5453 GCA_036274115.1 Verrucomicrobiia bacterium | reverse complement strand
ATCAAACCGCTCAGGTATTTTCCCAGAGCCGCCAGACCCGCATTGATTACCAGCGAAACCAGGAGGATGAAGCCGATACCCAACACCATCGCAAAGGAAATGAGCCGCGCTTTGACAAAACGAGAAACCTGCCGGCCCGGTTTGCGCCGCAGGTTCCAGACGGTGTTCAGCGAGTCTTGAAGCTGCGCAAAGACTCCAGTGGCTCCGAGGAACAATGTGCCCAGCGCGACCAGCGTCGCCCACCAACCGTCGCCGGATTTGCGGCTCGCCACGGCGACCGACTCCAGGGCCTGTCCGCCCTGTTGTCCAATCAATCTTTGAAGTTCGTCAAACACCTGCCGCCGCGCGGCGTCTTCCCCCAGCACCAAACCGGCAATCGCCAGGAGAATCACCGATAACGGAGCGATGGCAAAAACCGTATAAAACGCCAGCGCCGCACCCAACCGAGGCGAATCATGTTCCATCCAGTCTTTCGCAGTTTCCTTCAAGAGCACCCAATACTGTCTGAAGTGAGAAAACACTGCTGAGGAACTCATGCCGCTTTCCAAGCCAGAGATGTACCAGACGGCATCAATGATTTTGCAGGCAAACGTTTTGCCCCGCCTCATCCGCAATTGCAAGATGCACGCCTCGTCTGGTGGCATGATGCAAAATGTCCTTCAAGCCACCTCGCCTGCCGCCGGAACTGACCGACAGTTTCAACCATCGGCGTTGGCACATCACGCGCTAAGAATCCATTCGTGATACGAAAGACCCAATCCGGTTCTGCGCGCCCACGCAGAGGCGCAGCGTTGTCGCCATCGAGCCGGAGGAATCGTCCCGTGAAGCGCAGCAGTTCTTCCCGGGGCGGGAGAAAATCATCCCTGCCGCTCCGCAAGAGCCATCGTCGCGGCGGCGCCAAGTAAATCATGCGTGCCATCTGGAAAGGTTCCATCAGCTTCGGACTCATTAACATTCCGATCACGCTCTATCCGGCCACGCAGCGTGACGAGTTGAAGTTCCGTTTGCTGCGCGAGAGCGATTTGAGTCCAGTGAACTACAAGCGCGTGGCGGTGGCCGATGGCAAAGAAGTTCCGTGGGACCAAATCGTCAAAGGCTATGAGTACGATAAGGACGAGTTCGTGGTTCTGAAGGAAGAGGACTTCAAGCGCGTGGACGTCGAGGCAACGCAGACCGTCGACATCATGGATTTTGTGGCGCTCAAGGACATCAATCCGATTCACTTTAGCAAGCCCTATTACATGGAGCCGCAGAAAGGCGGACAGCGCGCCTACGTGCTGCTGCACGACGCCCTGATCACCACGGGCAAGGTCGGCATTGCCAAAGTGGTCATCAAGGCGCGGGAGCATCTCGCGGCGGTGAAGCCCAACGACGGCGGCCTGATGCTGGAGCTGATGCACTTCGCCGAGGAGTTGGTCGAGCCCTCCGAGTTTCAATTCCCCCGCGAAATCAAAGTCCGCAGCGGTGAAATCGAGATGGCCAAGGAACTGATCAACAAGATGACAAGGAAGTGGGATCCCACCGCATACAAGGATGACTACAAAGCGGCGTTGATGAAGCTCATTGAAGCCAAAGTGGAAAAAGGCGATGGCGCATTGCCAAAGGCCAAACGGCAGCGACGGGCCACCAACGTGATTGATTTGACCGAGATCCTCAAAAAGAGTCTGCGCGAAAGCGGTGCGTCAGCGAAAGAAAGGTCGTCACGCCAAAAGGCCAAACACCGCAAGGCCGCCTGAAAGCCAGCTCACTCTCGCCTTCAATTGCCAAACGCGAATTGCACTCGGCTCCACCGATTAATCGCTATCAACCAATCAGTCCCCAAAAACCTCACGGCATATCCACTGCTTGAAACAAGACATGAGATGGTCTGAGGTTTTCCCATTCCGGCGCGGCCGACATTCGTTGAACGGAAAGATCGTGCTGATTACCGGCGGCTCGCGGGGACTTGGTCTCGAGTTGGCCCGATGTTTCGCGCAGGAACACGCCCGTGTGGTGCTGCTCGCCCGCGATCTCGACGAACTGACTCGCGCGGCTGAGGGCTTGCAACAATCCGGCACCGAAGTCTCCACCGTCCGTTGCGACGTGACCGACCGCACCGATGTGGAATGCGCCATCGACGCCATCTTCCAGAAATACGGAGCTGTTGATGTCCTGGTGAACAATGCCGGCGCAATCCAGGTGGGCCCTTTATCGGAAATGACGCGGGAGGATTTTGAAGCCGCCATGGACGTGCACTTTCGCGGGCCGTTCAACCTGATCAGCGCGGTCGTTCCGCTGATGCGCCAGCAAGGTGGAGGCAGAATTACCAACATCGTTTCCATCGGCGGCAAAATTGCCGTGCCGCACATGGCCCCGTATTCCGCGAGCAAGTTCGCGCTCGCCGGTCTCTCCGACGCAATCCGCAACGAGCTGGGTCAGCATCACATCTACGTGACGACCGTGTTCCCGGGTTTGATGCGCACCGGCTCCATCTACCAGGCCCGATTCAAAGGACAACAGCGCGCCGAGTTCAGTTGGTTCAGTGTTTGCGGGTCCATGCCCATTCTCTCGATGCACTCGACTCGTGCCGCCCGAAAGATTGTCCGGGCCTGCCGGCGCGGATCACCGCAATTGATTGTTGGCGTTCCGGCCAAAGCCGCGGTCCTGCTCCATGCACTGTTTCCCGGACTCAGTGCTTACATCAGCGCGACGGTGGCCCGGCGACTCCCCTCCTCCAGCGCCACCGCTGACACCAGTTCCCGCGCCGGCCAGGAATTCCGGGCGACCGCTCAACCCTTGTTCTTCATCCAGTTCAGCGACAAGGCAGCGCTTCGCAATAAC
Organism: Verrucomicrobiia bacterium; assembly: GCA_036274115.1. Taxonomy (GTDB): domain Bacteria; phylum Verrucomicrobiota; class Verrucomicrobiia; order Limisphaerales; family JADLHS01; genus JADLHS01. Next base: position 2,633 of record DASUGI010000055.1, on the reverse strand, counting down.
GAACTGAGCTGAATCGTTTCAAATTTAAAACCAAAATCTTGCCATGAAAAAGCAGCCCGGCCGCTCCCGCATGAAAAACGGTCTTCAGGCGTATCAGGCGAAACGTGACTTCAACCAGACCCGCGAGCCCGCGGGAACGCGTCCCGGACCGGCGCGCAAACATCGCTCGTTGCAATTCGTCGTTCAGAAACACGACGCCAGCCATCTTCATTACGACTTCCGTCTGGAGATGAACGGCGTTCTCAAATCCTGGGCCGTCCCCAAGGGAATCCCGCTCGACAAAGGCGAGCCGCGCCTGGCGATGGAGGTGGAGGATCATCCGCTCGAGTATGGCCGCTTTGAAGGCGTTATTCCTCCCGGGAACTACGGCGCGGGCACCGTGCAACTGTGGGATCGGGGCAAGTATGAAGCCACCGACGCTGCGCCGGCCGACGCGTTGCGAAAGGGCAAGCTCTCGTTTGTGCTTCACGGGAAAAAATTGAACGGTCACTGGACGCTCGTCCGAACGCGCCGCGAAGACGGCGTCAGGAATTCCTGGCTCTTGATCAAAACCGGAGAGAATGTTCCGCGGCAGCCGACGGAGGAAATGGAACGCTCGGTCCGGTCGGGAAAAACCCTGGAGGAACTGTCGCACAGCCGGCATGTCTGGAAATCCTCCCGGAAAGGCGGCAGCGCGGCCGCGCCCACTTCCTTCAAGGCCCGCATTCAGCGGATGGTCGCGCGCAAACAGCACCGGGCATGACTCAAACAACTCCTCGTTTCGTGCCACCCATGATGGCGCAATTGGCAGACGCACTGCCCGCCACCGATGAGTGGCTCTACGAGGTCAAGCTCGACGGCATCCGCGCGATCGCCGTCAAAAATGGCGGCTCCGTGAAATTGTACTCCCGGCGGCCGCGCGACATCACGGCCGAGCATCCGGACATCGTTGCAGCGTTGCAAAAACTGCGCATCGACCAGGTGGTTCTGGACGGCGAGATTGTCGCCCTGGACCTGGAAGGCCGCTCGTCCTTTCAACTCCTGCAAAACTTTCGGAACCAGGACACCCCGGTCTTCTACGTGCTTTTCGACGTGCTCAATGTGTCGGGCATCAACGTCACTTCCCATCCCCTCGAATCGCGCCGCAAGCTGCTGGAAAAAGTGCTGCCGAAGAACAAGGGGCCATTGAGACTTTCGCCCGTATTGCACGGTCAAGCGAACCGGATCTGGCGGGAAGTCAAGCGCCTGGGTTTGGAGGGAATCATCGCCAAACAAAAACTGAGCTACTACGAAGCCGGCCGTCGCAGCGGTGCCTGGCGCAAGATCAAGGCGCAAAACGAGCAGGAATTTGTGATTGGCGGTTACACCGAACCGCGTGGCTCGCGCAAATACTTCGGGGCCGTCCTCGTCGGCTATTACCAAGGGCGGAAGCTCCTGTTTGCGTCCGGGGTAGGCACCGGGTTCGACACCAGATCGTTGCGCTCGCTCCATGAACTGTTCCAGAGCTACCGCACGCCGACCTGTCCGTTCGCGAATTTGCCGGCGTTGCGAAAGAACCGTTTTGGTGGCGGCCTGACAGCGGCGGAAATGAAACGCTGCACGTGGTTGAGACCTGCTCTGGTGTGTCAGGTCCGGTTCTACGAATGGACCCGCGACGGCAATCTCCGCCATCCCGTCTTTCTCAGCCTGCGCAAAGACAAACCACCGACGCAAGTGAAGCGCGAACAACCTGCCTTGCAGAACGGAACAACGAAGTTACACACCCAACGTGGCTAGCCATTCCCCTTCCAAATAGCAAAAGGTGCAGTGACAAAAGCGAAAGCGAAATTGGGCTCGAGTTCAACGGCTTGGCTCCAAGTGACCGTGAAAAGTGCTGTCCAGCACCAGGTTGGTCATGGTGAGGTCCAGGCTGACGGCGTAATCCACGTTGGTGAGGATTTCCCGGTGAGATAGTGTTGCGCTTACGGCACCACGCTAAGCGAGGAAAGTTCTCCAGTTAAGACAGAACACCATCTTCATTTATCTCACCGGGTAAACGGTGCTGCCCTTGGCGGCGGTCCAGCGATTGGTCAGCCGTCCGTTGGGATCGAAACTGTAGCGGAAGATTTCCGTGCTGGTGGCGTCCACCTTGTTGGTGGCGCGTCCGTACTCGTCGTAATTCCACGTGGTGACCTGATTCTTGCCGTCGGTCAGCGTCCGGCGCTGTAGCCCTCGTTGCTTTCGTAGGAAAACCTTACCTCGAACGCAAACGGCGCAAAGCTATCGAAGTGGCAGTGTCAACCGAATCCGCCTCTCCGGCTGAATTGGCCTCTATTGCTAGCACTTCGAATATTCGATCCTTAAAGCACAGCATGAAGTGTTTGATTTTGCTCCACTTTTCCGCATCGAACTGGTCGTGACTCTGCTCGACTAGTTGCATTTCTTTCAGCCAAGGAGAATGCTCAACAAGAAATGTCCCATATGCCGCCAGCCCTCGTCCGGTTAACGGGTGCGCAGCAATAACCTCATCACCAACGTCGGTCAGTTTGTAGCCCGCTGTTTGGAGAAACTCCAAGATTTTGAATTTCGGGGGTGTAAAAATCTTTCTGTAAATTGTTCTTCTTCCATCCGCCTCCACCCCTCCGGGGTGAGGCGGAGCGGAGGCGAGCGTAGCG
>DASUGI010000054.1:0-15739 GCA_036274115.1 Verrucomicrobiia bacterium | reverse complement strand
TGCGATTAACGAGGAGTCAGAGGCAAGACGCCGCGAGGAAGGCAGACAACGGATGGAGGCTGGTGAGCGACATCAACGGTTTGTAGAAGGTGTGATTTACTCTGGATTGCGGAATCTCAGTTCCGGACACGAGGACGAATTGAAATGGTTGTTTTCGCTTTCGGATACTCAGGAGATTCTCAAACGTTGCGAGGTTCATGGCGGTAAGGTGTCTTACATTTCTCATGTTTCGAGATCAGGCGAGCTGGATGAAGTTGTCCAGATATCGTGGCCAACCTCGGCCAGGCGCGGACTGGAAAAGTTGCAAAAAAAGGGCTGCGCGGAGCGGTTCTCAATCCAAATGAAATTCTCTCAGGAGTTAGTGGACAGATGGTGTGACCAAAATCCGCAACGCGTCCAATAGGAATTTCACTCCGGAGATTTACCGTTCTGCGGGGAACGGACGCGGTTGCCCACCGAATGCTTGGTGCTGCCAACTCAGATTGACGCCTTCTGACCCTGCCGTTAGGGTTGAGTCTTGAGCACGGAAAGTCGCAACACCAATTACCCCGCTGAGTCTGCAACGGCGGAGGTCTTGCGCGAAACGTTGCTGGTTCGCGATCGCACCCCGGACGACGATCCAAGCCCGGAGCAGATTGCAATTTACCGGAAGATGCCCGGTGCGCGACGACTAAAACTGGCGGAACAGATGTTCTGGTTTGCGCGCGACTTGAAGACGTCGGGCGTCCGCCATCAGCATCCGGATTGGACGGCGGAACAAGTGCGCACGGAGGTCAACCGCATCTTCCTGCATGCGCGAGAGTGATCTGTTCTGCTGTTTGTCGCATTGAGCGGATCACCAATCTGTGGATTGGACGGTTGCAACGGCCTGGAGCCGCGGGAGCAACCAGTTCATCTATTGGCAGGCCGCGCCTTTTCAGGATGCCCGCCGCTTCTGGCGCACGGCGATGCGAGTCGCGCCGTGATTCGGGGGACAACGAGCAGCGCGCTTGAACGGCCTTGACTAACACTGCTAACTTGCGCGCATGAATTGTAAATGGCTCGCCTCGCTGTTGATGGTCCTGACTGTTTCCGCCCAAGCCGATGAAGGCATGTGGCTCTTCAATCAGCCGCCGCGGGCGGTGTTCCGGGAGCGCTACCAGTTCGATGCCACCGACAAGTGGCTCGGGCATTTGCAAAAGTCGTCCGTGCGGTTCAACTCCGGCGGCTCGGGCAGTTTCGTAAGTGAAGACGGCCTGCTGATTTCCAACCATCACGTCGCGTCAGACGCCTTGCAGAAGCTCAGCACGCCCGAACGCAATCTTCTGCGCGACGGTTTCCTGGCGAAAACTCCGGCTGAAGAGATCAAATGCCTGGACCTCGAACTCAACGTGCTGCAATCCATCGAGGACGTCACGGCGCGCGTCAACGCGGCCGTGCCGAAGGATGCCGACGCCGCCACGGCCTTCGCCGCCCGCCGGAAGATTATCGCCGAGATTGAGAAGGAATCGCACGATCGCACTGGCCAACGCTCAGACGTAGTGACGCTCTGGCAGGGAGGCGCGTACCACCTTTATCGCTTCAAGCGTTACACGGATGTCCGCCTGGTCTTTGCGCCCGAACAACAGATCGCCTACTTCGGTGGTGACCCGGACAACTTCGAGTTTCCGCGGTATGATCTGGATATTTGTTTCTTCCGTGCCTACGAGAACGACAAGCCGGTAAAGCTGGACACCTACCTGCGGTTTTCGCCCCAGGGCGCGGCGGATGGCGAACTGGTCTTCATCAGCGGTCATCCCGGGCGCACGAGCCGTTTGCTGACGGTAACTGAACTCGAGTATCAACGCGACGTCGCCCTACCGGCGCGTCTCGCTAATCTCAAGCGCGTCGAAGTTCTGCTGGCCAACTGGAGCGCGCGCAACACCGAAAATGCCCGCCGTGCCCAGGACGATTTTTTTTCAGTGCAGAACAGCCGCAAGGCGTTCGACGGTCGCCTCGCGGGATTGCTGTCACCGGAACTCTTCTCCGCCAGGATCAACTCGGAGAAGGCATTTCGAGCCCAGCTTGCGGAGAAGGCCGAGTTCGAAGAGGCGCGGGTTGCCTACGACAAGATTGCAGAAGCGACGCGAATTCTCGGCTCGCAAGCGACCCGGTATGGTTTGCTCGAGAGCGCACAGGCATTCAGCTGCGAGAGCTTCGGCATCGCCCGCACCTTGCTGCGAGCCGGCGACGAACGGCCCAAGCCCAATGGCGAACGGCTGCGCGAGTTCTCGGATTCGGGCAAGGAATCGCTGGAGTTGAGTTTGTTCTCCGAAAAACCGATTTACCCGGACCTGGAGATTCTGTTGCTGGCGGATTCGCTCACCCATCTGGCCGGCAAACTGGGAGCGGACGATGCGCTGGTGAGGAGCATTCTCGCCGGCAAATCACCACAGGATCGGGCGGTGGAATTAATCAATCAAACCAGGGTGCGCGACGTCGCCTTTCGCAAACAGCTTTACAACAGTGGTGCTGCAGCAGTCACGGCCGCCAAAGATCCGATGATTGAACTGGCGCGCCTGGTGGATGCCGAGTCGCGCGCGCTGCGCAAAGGGGCCGAAGACCAGGGCGAAATAAAACAGCAGGCGCATGCTGCCATTTCCCGGGCGCGCAACGCGTTGCTCGGCACAACCGGTTATCCCGATGCCACCTTCACACTGCGCCTGTCGTTCGGTACGGTGAAAGGCTACGAGGACGGCGGAAAGACAATTCCCCCATTCACTACGTTCGCGGGGTTGTATCAACGGGCGAAGGAAATGAACCATGTGCCGCCGTTTGATTTGCCGCCCGTCTGGGAAAAGCGGAAGTCGCGGCTCGATCTCAAGACGCCGCTCAATTTTGTCAGCACGTGCGACATCATCGGCGGCAACTCCGGCAGCCCGGTCGTGAATCGCGCCGGCGAATTCGTCGGCATCGTGTTTGACGGCACGTTGGGAAGTCTGCCGTGGGATTACGCGTTCAGTGATAAAACGGGCCGCGCCACGTCCGTGCACTCGGCGGCGATTCTGGAAGCGCTGAACAAAGTTTACAGCGCGAAGAACGTGGCGAAAGAACTCGTGAGCGGACGACGCGGCAAATGAAAACGATCACCGGCACGGGGCGGGTCCGGATTGGCGAAGACGTGGTCGAACTCAAGTTCACCGTGCCCAAGGAAGCCTGCACTCCGGACGCATTGCTGCCGGGCGCGCGGGAACTGGCAAATGCGGTGGCGGCTTTGGGTGAAGCTCGGGCCCATCGCGCGGGTTTCAAGATTTCGTGCGCCAAGGGCTGCGGTGCGTGTTGTCGGCAACTGGTCCCCATTTCGCCGACGGAAGCGCGGGCGCTTGCGGCACTCGTCGCGGCGCTGCCTCCGCAACGCGCGGCAGCCGTGCGCCAGCGATTTGCCGATGCCTTGTCCCGAATGGAAGCCGCGGGTCTTTTAGACAAAACACCGGCTACTACCGACAAGGATGCGTACCGTGAGTACGGACTGGCTTACTTTCGTCAGGGCGTCGCCTGTCCATTCCTGGAAGACGAATCCTGCTCGATTCACGCGAATCGGCCTTTGGTCTGTCGCGAATATCAAGTGACCTCCCCGCCTGCCGCGTGCGCGAAACTCGGCAGCGGAGAAGTGCGACAGGTCGCCGTGCCCATCCGGGTCTGGGCCGTGTTCTCCCAAAGTGTTTCTTCCACCGGCGAAGTGGAGTGGATGCCGCTGATCGAGGCGTTGCGGTTCGCGGACGCAAACCCGGAAGCGGATCGGAGTCGCACCGGTCCGCAACGCGTGGACGCGTTCCTCCGCGAATTGAACAAATAGGTCCGCATCGCAAGTCCGCAGGACAGGCGTCGCGCCGTCGCGCCTGTCTCTGATTTGAAAAAGTTCCCGCTTGGGCGGACTTGAGGAAACGAACCAACTGTCTCGCGGCCTGCGGGATTTGGTGCGGTGACCCGAAAAATGGAGACAGGCGCGACGCGCGCGACGCCTGGTCCTACGCGTTCCGGCAACCCCCAGCGTGGTTATGCTAATCAATCTCCTCCACCCGCAAGAAGAGCGACGGAAGGTCATTCGACAAAACCTGACTCATCGGCCCATCCACCGTTGCGGTAGTTTCCGCGAGTCTGGTCCACGGACCATCCAGCGTTGAGCGCGTAAGAATTTGATAACGATGTCCAGCCTGGGCGGGCCAACTGACCTGCACGCCCGGACCGCCTCGGAGTTGGGTGAGCGTAACCAGGAAAGGAGGTCGGGACTTCAAACCGCCTTCGCCAGTCGGTTGATTGAGCCAGGCAGTCAATCCGCCGGCGGTGCCGCCATTCGGGGCCAGGTCAAACCAAGCCAATTCCAGTTTATCAAACCTGATGTGAATCGTTTCCGGTTCCGAGGAGTCGGACGACGCACCCTGGTTGAAGGATGAAACGAACACGTTCGTAAGCGTGAACCGGTATTGCGTGGCTTGAGGCTTGGTCAGGATGTAGGCCAGCGTCACGCGATTGAGCGGTTGACTCAGGGCGCATTTCTGGAGCAGCAACGGCGAGGCGCGGTCCAGCGCCTTGCGAATCTCAAAATCAAAAGCGGGCCCGCCCAGCGTTTGATTGGTCGGGTTCAAGGGGCGACCCGCGAGCACGCCGGCGGTCTGGATGGGAATCCAGTTCAGTTCGTTGTCGATTCTCAAGAACCACCCGTCAGCGCGGCTTTGATTTGCCGCGAAGAACAAAAGCAGTCCGAGCAGCGCGCCCCGGCAACTGCAGGATGATTTGGCAGTCATAACGCAGCCAGGTTGTGGACCTAGGGAGACTTGACTGCCGTGCCGGTGGTCACGGTCCCGTCTTCCTCGGTGTAAGTCGCCGTGATCTTGGAGAAATAAAACGCGACTTCCTCAGTTGGCCGGTCATCGCTGCTCGCGGCGGTCGTAACGCTGGATTGTTTGAGCGAGCTGATCTGCATGTTTTCCAGTTTGATCTGGTAATAATCATTGGTGCTCGTTGCGGAGTCGCGCACGTAGAGCGTGGCGGAAACGATATTCGTGCCGCCCGCGCAGGCGGCCAGCAATTGCGGAGACGCCTTGCTGAGCCTGGCAACCACTGAAATATCGTGAAAGGACACTTTGCCGGTGGCACCTCCTCCTCCCATCACCGGCGTGTTGGTCATGCCCCAACTGAACGAGAGGACTTCGATTTCGTCCCGGTGTCTATTGTCTTTACTTTCACCTTTGATCCCATCGAGTTTGAGGAACATATCGTGGGCAGCGTGAACCGGGCTGGCCAACACCACGGGCACCAGCAGGGCAAGGAGTAGTGATCGTTTCATTTCTTCAATTCTCAGTTATGCGGATTCAAAACCGCGGTTCATTGTCGTTGGCGGACAGCCCATCAGAGGCTTTCCATAGAACAAATAAGAAAGCGGGCGACGAGGTTACTGAGATTTCCCTGGACGGCGGAATTCATTGGGTCGCAGCCGCTTGGTAGCGTTGAGACGCTCTCGATATCCAACTGGCCATGCTCGGCCCTTTCCTCCAAACTGGCACCGTGCGGCAAGCCATCCTGCTGACGGCATTGATTCTCCTGGTGATAACCGGTGAGTGCCAGGTAACGAATTCCTGCGATCCAATTCGGACCTTCGCCGATCGCAAACAGCCTTTGCGCGAGATCTTTGTTTCGCCGGCGGGCAATAACTCCACCGGCAATGGCACGCCGGCAAATCCCTATCAAACCATCAGCCGTGCACTGGAGGCGGTTCAACCGGGCGACGCGATTCGCCTTTTGCCAGGCAATCATATTCCAAATAACCTGGTGGGGAATCTTGCGGGAACGCCGGACGCACCCATCTGGATTGGTGGTGTACCGGGTCAGGCACGACCGGTAATCCAAGGCGGGGCGACGGCGATTCAGCTTTCAAACATCCGTTACGTGATCCTGGAGAATCTTGACGTGCGCGGCGCCTCGGCCAACGGCATCAACTGCGATGACGGCGGCGAGTACGCAAACAGCAACGCTACGCGCCACGTGATTTTTCGCAACCTTCGCCTCGAAGACATCGGCACCGGTCACAACAATGACGGACTAAAGCTCTCGGGCGTGAACGATTACTTCGTACTCGATTGCGTGTTTGTCCGAATGAGCCGGGGCGGCAGCGGGATCGATCACGTGGGTTGTCATGGCGGAGTGATCGCACGCTGCACGTTTGTCGACGCTGGCAGCAATGCCATTCAATGCAAGGGCGGCAGCGAAGACATTGAAATTCGCGCCAATCACATCATTAACGGCGGCGCCCGAGCCATCAACCTTGGCGGTTCGACCGGCTTCCCATTCTTTCGTCCGCCGCTCACCACCAATGCGCCCAATGTAGAGGCCCGGAACATTCGTGTGGTTGCCAATGTCATCTATGCGTCCGATGCAGCCGTTGCTTTTGTTGGCGCGGTCAATTCGTTGGTTGCGAACAACACCATCGTCAAGCCGCAGCGCTGGGTGCTACGCATTCTGCAAGAAACGGTTTCCCGCGGCGGCTACACATTTTTGCCGTGCCGCAGCAATCAGTTCGTCAACAACCTCGTTTATTACGAGCGCGGCAAACTCAGCACGCACGTCAACAATGGCCCCAACACGGACGCAACCTCGTTCACGTTTGCCAACAACCTCTGGTATGCCTTCGATCAACCGGCGCGATCGAAACCCGTCCTGCTCTCGACCGAGACCGACGGGGTGTATGGCCTGAATCCGCTCCTCATGAATCCGGACAAACAGGATTTTTCGGTGGCGACCAACAGCCCGGCAATTAGCAAGGGGAAGCTTTTGTCTGGAGTACAGGCAGACCAGCAAGGGCATTGCTACTCAAATCCACCCTCTATCGGGGCGTTTGAAGCGGTTCCGCCAAACAGGCGTGCGGCGCGCGACGGCGATTGAGAGCCCGAGGCGGACGGTCAGTTCGTTCCCGCACTCCCATTCAATTCGTTGAGCAAACGGGAAAGTTGCGGGCCGATGCGGCGTAACTGTTCGCGATGGGCTTCGGACAACTTCTCGAGCACTTGTTCACCGCGGGCGGTCAGACCAATCACCACTTTCCGGCCATCGGATTCGTGGGGCTTGCGCTTCACCAATAATTCATTTTGCAAACGATCGATCAGCTCCACCGCGGTGTGATGCCGCAATTGCAGCCTTTCCGCGAGTTCGCTGACCGTAACGGTGTCACGCCCTGGAAAGCCCTTGATGGCGAGCAGTGCCTGGTGCTGTTGGGGAGTGAGATGCGCGGCCTGGGCGGCCTCTTCGCTAAAACGGAGGAACTGGCGCAACGCAAAGCGCAGCGCCGCCAGCATTTCATATTCGGCTTTGGTGAGCGGCTTGCCGGTCGACATTTGTTTGGTCCCGAGTTCACGCGTGGAACCGCGAATTTGACTTATATCGTAGAGCGATATACTTTCGCCGGCTCGATGTTGCAATCAAATTCTGACTCCTCAACGTTGGACGACGCATTAGTAACCGACAAAGCGCCAGCCGAAGCGGCCCTGGCGGATTTCAGCACGGACCGCCGCGTGTTGCTGTTATCGGGGATGGCGGTGGTTGTTGGTGTCATCAGTTCGCTGGTCGCGTACGCGTTGCTCTGGCTGATTGCCACGATCACCAACCTGGCATTCTTTCAACGCTTCTCCGCAAGCCCGGCAGTGCCGCAAGATAACCATTTGGGACTATGGGTCATTCTCGTGCCGGTCGTGGGTGCGCTCATCATCGGCCTGATGGCGCGCTATGGTTCGGAGAAGATCCGGGGACATGGAATCCCCGAAGCGCTTGAAGCCATTCTTCTGGGTCGCAGCAGGATTCAGCCAAAGGTTGCCATTCTTAAACCCATCTCGGCCGCCATTTCCATCGGCACGGGTGGGCCGTTCGGTGCGGAAGGTCCCATCATCATGACCGGTGGCGCGTTCGGTTCAATTTTCGCGCAGCAATTTCATCTGACCGCGGCCGAGCGCAAGACCTTGCTTGTCGCGGGCGCGGCGGCTGGCATGTCCGCCGTGTTTGCCACACCAGTCGCCGCCGTGTTGCTTGCCGTGGAATTACTTTTGTTTGAATGGAAGCCACGCAGTTTCATCCCGGTGACGGTGGCAGCGATCGTCGCTGCTGCCATGCGCGTACCGTTGTTGGGAGCGGGGCCGATCTTCCCCATTCCAGTGCATGGCGCCATGTCAGCCACTGAACTCCTCTGTGCCGCGATCGTGGGTATCCTGGCGGGTTTTGGTTCGGGAGCACTGACCAATCTGGTTTATGCCTGCGAAGATTTGTTCCAGAAACTCCCGTTCCATTGGATGTGGTGGCCCGCGCTTGGCGCGGTGGTAATCGGGTTGGGAGGAATCATTGAACCGCGCGTGCTCGGTGTGGGCTATGATACGATCCACGGCTTGCTGCGTGGCGACATGATCGGCGCTGCACTAATCGGGCTTATGTTGATCAAAGCGGTTGTGTGGTCCGTAGCGCTGGGGTCGGGCACTTCGGGCGGGGTGTTGGCCCCGTTATTAATCATGGGCGGTGCGCTGGGCGCCGTCGCGGCCCAATGGATACCGGTTGGGGATGCCGGGTTATGGGCCATGGTTGGCATGGCAGCGATGATGGGCGGCACGATGCGCTCCCCACTAACGGCGACGATCTTTGCGGTGGAATTGACCCATGACTTCAACACACTTCCCGTGGGGTTAATTGGCAGCGTCACCGCCCTGGGTGTCACGGTGTTGTTAATGCGCCGATCCATCCTGACGGAAAAGTTGGCGCGGCGGGGACATCACATCACGCGCGAGTACGCCGTGGATTTATTCGAGTTGATGCGGGTGCGCGAAGTTATGGACCCGAACCCGCCCACGGTGTTGAACACGCTCAAAGTGTCGGAACTCTCCGATCGCATCGCGCAAAACGATCCGGTGCTCTCGCGCCGCCAAGGCACGCTGATCGTTGATGAGCAACAACGATTGACCGGCATCATTACCCGCGGCGATGTCGTCCGGGTCTTGCGCGATCCGGCGCGGCGCGACTTGACGGTTGCCGAAGCCGGCTGCACAGAGTTGATCGTGACATATCCAGATGAACCGCTGCACCAGGCATTGGCGAAAATGCTGCAAAACAACATCGGCCGCCTGCCCGTTGTGGATCGAGATGATCCCACTTGTCTTGTGGGTTATCTCGGTCGCACGGCAATTCTGTCGGCACGAGCGCGGTTGCACGATGAAGAGCACGTGCGACTCAAAGGCTGAGGAATCTCACGGCGGTGAATTTGGGGCATTGCCCCCCGCCCGGGTCCAGACATACTTGCGGGGCACGGAGAACCACCGGCTCAGTCGTAAGCTGTGGTTACACTGCGCAGCGACGCATGACTGATTCGGCGACAGATCTGGCCAGGCCGGAGGAAACGGCTCCTGCCCGGCCAACCATTTTTCGGACGCGCGGCCTCACCAAGACCTACGGCTCCGGCACCGCCGAGGTGCATGCGCTGGCGGGAGTGGACCTGGAGCTTTATTCCGGTGAACTCATCGTGTTGCTCGGCCCGTCCGGCAGCGGTAAGACAACTCTACTTAACCAGATTGGCGGACTGGATGTGCCTACCTCAGGCGAACTGTGGTATCGCGACCTTGACCTGACGCAGGCCAACGAACAACAGCTCACGCGATATCGGCGCGACAGCGTCGGCTTCATCTTTCAGTTTTATAACCTGATTCCCAGTCTGACGGCGCGCGAAAACGTGGCGCTCATCACCGAGATTGCCCGCGACCCCATGCCGCCCGAGCAAGCTCTCGAAATGGTCGGCCTCGCGCCGCGCCTCGATCATTTCCCGGCGCAACTTTCCGGCGGTGAACAACAGCGGGTTGCCATTGCCCGTGCGATTGCCAAGCGCCCGGAGGTCTTGCTTTGCGACGAACCCACCGGCGCGCTGGACGTCAAAACCGGCATCGTGGTGCTGGAAGCTGTCGAGCGCGTAAACCGCGAACTTGGCACGCTCACCGTCATCATCACCCACAACGCCGTCATGGCGGGCATGGCCGATCGCGTCATTCATTTCTCCGACGGCAAGGTTCATCACATTCATCGGAACGACCGCCGCGTCGAGGTGTCTAGTTTGAACTGGTAACATGCTCGCCCATCTCGACCGCAAACTGTTCCGCGATCTGCGCCGCATGAAAGGCCAGGCCGCCGCGGTGTCGCTCGTGATGGCGTGCGGGCTGGCGATGCTCATCATGTCGCGCAGCCTCATTCACTCGCTGGGCACGACGTGTGAGGAATACTACCGTGCCAATCGCTTTGCGGATGTGTTCGCTGGACTCAAGCGCGCGCCGCTCTCGCTCACGGATCGGATTCGCGAGATTCCGGGCGTTGCGGCGCTGGAGCCGGGCGTCGCGATGCAGGTCACATTGGACATTCCCGGCCTCGATGAACCAGCGACGGGTCTGGTTCGCTCATTGCCGGATTTTCGTGAACCTGAATTGAACCGCCTTTTCCTCCGGGCCGGCGAATGGCTTAAGCCCGGTCGCCGGGGCGAGGTGCTCGTGGGCGAAGCGTTTGCCGAAGCCAACCACCTGAAGCCCGGTGACAACATCACGATGGTGATGAACGGTCGCCTGCAAAAATCGCGCATCGCCGGCATTGTCCTCTCGCCGGAATACGTCTTCGAGTCGCGCCCCGGCTCAGCCCTCCCGGATAATCGCACTTACGGAATCTTCTGGATGCCCTACGAGGAACTGGCCAACGCCTTTGACCTCGATGGCGCGTTCAACTCCGTCGTGCTCTCGCTGGCACCCGGCGCAAGCGAACGCTCCGTGATTGCGGAACTGGATCGGCTGCTGCTCACCTACGGAGGGCGAGGGGCGCATGGTCGCTCGGATCATCCATCACACATCCGGGTTTCCGACGAGATCCGCGTGCTGACGATTTTGTCATTTGGCTTTCCGCTGGTCTTCCTCAGTGTCGCCGCCTTCATGACCAACGCCGTGTTGACTCGTCTGCTGGCATTGCAACGGGATCAAATCGCCATTCTCAAGGCGTTCGGCTTCGCCAATCGCGACATTGCCCTGCATTATCTCAAGTTCGCCTTCGCGTTCGTCATCGTCGGCACCATCGTCGGCGCGCTCGGCGGCATTGTCCTGGGTTCGCAACTGGTTGGGATGTACAAAATGTTTTTCCGCTTTCCGGAACTCGCCTTCAAACTCGATATTTCGGCACTGGGCACCGCACTGATTGTCGCGGCCATCGCCGCCACGCTCGGCGTCCTCAGCGCCGTGCGTCGCGCCGCGAGTCTACCTCCGGCCGAGGCAATGCGTCCGGAGCCGCCGGCAAACTATCGCCCGTCCTTCGTTGAGCGCACCGGAATCGCACACTTTTTCTCGAACACCTTCCGCATCGCCGTTCGCAATCTGGAACGCAAACCGTCGCAGGTCTTCTTCACCGTGGCCGGGCTCGCCCTGGCCACGGGAATTCTCATCATCCCAAACTGCTTCCGCGACAGCGTCGGACAGATTCTCGAGTTTCAATGGGACACCGTGCAACGCCAGGACGTAAGCCTTGGCCTGGTCGAACCGGACAGTGAATCCGCCAAATTTCCCCTGGCGCAGTTGCCCGGCGTAATGAGTGTTGAGCCGTTCCGTATTGCTTTCGCCCGAATTCATTTCGGCCAGCGCCATCGGCAATTGGCCATTCGCGGCGTGGACCCAAATGGCGTCCATGAGCGGGTCATCGACTCGCAATATCGTGTCGTGGAAGTCCCGGCCGAAGGACTTGTCGTTTCCGCGAAACTGGGCGAAGTGCTCGGAGCCAAACTCGGCGATGAAGTCACCATCGAGTTTCTCGAAGGCCGCCGTCGCAAAGTCACCGTGCCATTGGTGGGTTTTAGCGAAGACTTCGCCGGCCTCGGCGCGAACATGGACCGTCGCGCGTTGAACCGGTTGCTTGGCGAGGGCGACATCATTACGGGAGCGAGCTTCCGGGTGGATGACGCGCACTGGCTTGACTTCCTGCGCGCCCTCAAGGAGCAACCACGCGTGAGCTGGGTCGTGGTGAAAGAATCGCTTCGCGAGAACTTTCGCAAGACCACCGCGGCGAGCATTGGATTGATTCAAACCATCTACCTGACCTTTGCGACCATTGTCGCGTTTGGCGTCGTTTACAATAACGCGCGCATCTCGCTGGCGGAGCGCGCCCGCGAACTGGCCACGTTGCGCGTGATTGGATTCTCCCAGCGCGAAGTCGGAGCGGTGCTGGTCACCGAGCTGGTCATCCTCGCGCTCATTGCCGTGCCGCTGGGATTGGCCTTCGGCACCTCGCTCGCCTCGGGCATCCTGAAGGCGGTGAATACCGAGACCGTTCGTCTGCCGACCGTTTTCACGCCGCACAACTACGCGTTTGCCGTGCTCGTGGTTACCCTTGCTTCCACATTGTCTGCGCTCGTCGTCTTGCGCACGCTGAAGAACCTGAACCTGGTGAGCGCGCTCCGAGCGCCGGAATAGAATTTTCTCGATGAACGACACGCAAAGCACTCCTCCAAAACGCACGAACGGAAACAATCGCCGGCCCCGGCGTTGGTTGCCTTATGCCGGTGCCCTTCTGTTGGTCGCCGTGATCATTGTCGGCATGTGGCCCAAGCCCACACCCGTCGAAACGACCCGTGTCTCCATTGGTAAACTGCGCGCCACGGTGAACGAAGAAGGCAAAACCCGGATTCGCCAGCGCTACGTCGTTTCGGCCCCGGTAGCGGGACAACTGCGCCGGATTCCGTTCAAGGCCGGGGCGGAAATCACTTCCACTCAAACCGTCGTCGCGGTGATTGATCCGGTCAGTCCCGCGTTGCTCGATGTCCGCACGCGTAAACTGGCCGAAGCCGGACGCGATAGCGCCGCAGCGCAACTGGAGCGTGCCAAAACGCAGCACAAGTTCGCCGCCAGTGAATTGCGACGCAACGAGTCGCTGCACCGAGACAAGACGGTTTCCATTCAAGAGCTGGAACAAGTCCAATTGCGTGAAGCCTCGGCCGCTCGTGAACTGGCCGCTGCCGAAGCCGCGCTGCGTCAGGCCGAAGCGGAATTGCTGGAGTTCAGTGATGCAGGCATGACGAATCGCGAACCGGTAGAGCTGTTTGCGCCAGTGACCGGCAAGGTGCTCAAGGTGTTTGAGGAAAGCTCGCGCGCTGTCACGGTCGGGACGCCGCTGCTGGAGATTGGCGACCCCAACGATCTCGAAGTCATCATCGAAGCTTTGTCGCGCGATGGAGCGATGATCAAGCCCGGAACGCCAGTGGAACTGGAGCAATGGGGCGGGGCTGAGCCCTTACAAGCCACGGTCCGGTTCGTTGAGCCCGCTGCGTTCACCAAAGTTTCCGCGCTCGGTGTCGAAGAGCAGCGCGTGTATGTGGTGGCTGACTTACTCACCCCGGTAGCTCAGCGCGGCAGCCTCGGCGACAATTTTCGCGTCGAAGCACGCATCATTACCTGGCAAAACGAACACGCCTTGAAAGTGCCCAATGGCGCGATCTTCCGCCGGGGCGAGCAGTGGCACGCTTACGTGTTGAACAACAATCGCGCGGAACTGCGTCCGGTCAGGATTGGCCGCGCCAGCAACACTGAGACTGAAATCCTCGAAGGCCTCAAGGAAGGCGACGAGGTGATTCTTTATCCCGGCGATCGCATCAAAGAAGGATTGCGCGTGAGCAAAGTCCAACTCTGACACGTATCAGCGTTTTTCCGCCGCTATTACGTCGAAGCTCAAGCGATAGTTCTTCTGAAGCTCGTCACGCGTCTGCGTGTTCACCTGGATGGCGGACTCTTTTGGCTTCAGCGCATTCACCAGGTAAACGCTGATCGCCGGCAGATGTCCGTTGCTCAGGCTCAGGGTGTGACTCCCCAGCGCCATCGGACCGACCGAGGCATTAGCTTTCAGGCGAATCACGCCAACGCCGCTCCGAACTTCAAACGGCTCGGGAAAGGAAACCTTCATCAGGCTCAGAGTTAATGGCTTTTCATCCAGCTTGAGCTGAATGTCTTTTAAAAATTGTCTCGCATAGTCGGACCGCTCGGTTTCCGAAAGTTGCCTGTCGTGATTCTTGTCAATCACGCGCAGCAATTGCTCGGCAACGGCGGCGCCGGGTGTGAGGTCAATCGAGAGGTCAATCCGGTTCGTGGCTACCGCGATGCGGGTGGCCTGTAAATACTCGTCGAGGCGATGGGCGAACGCATTGGCCGCAAGCGCGAGCACCAGGCAGCTCAACAGAACCCGCTTCATTTGCCCGCCAGCTTTTTCCCGTAATCGTTCGTCGGATCGCGATACATCGAGTGGATATGCATCTCCGACCTTTGCGGTGCGAACTCGATGATTACCGTCGGTCCTTGAATGCGGAAGTAAGCTTTGCCGGCCTCAAACGGGCCGCTGTAAGCGAACCACGTGTCCGCAAGGTTCGCTTTGATTTCCTTCATCTTCTCAGCGGCGGCGGCGTCATGAATGATGTCTGACCATTCGGCGACCAATTCCAGCAACAGTTTCCGCTGTGCCTCGTCCAGGGCTGACGTCTTGATGCCTTCGGGTTGAATGGTTTCACCGTCATGTCCCGGGCCGAGAACGAGGTCGCGCATTTGCGAACCGAGAATTGCCGACTTGCGTTGTTCCTCCGTCAGCGCTTTAACGAGTTCGAGAGCCTTATCGGTTTCACGCCCCATGGGTCGATAAGTCTTGCCATCGAGCGTGAACTTCGCCGGTTGCACCGCGATCAAGCTAGGCGTCAACACACCTTGCTCTCCCGCGATCGTGATGTTGAGGGCCAGATGATGTCCGCCGAACTGGATGATCCAAGGTTCGGTGGCGGAAGGTTTGCCCAGGAACGAAACATAAAACTCGTCCCGACCAAACGGAGGCGCACTGTTTCGAGCTTCCCTTTTCAAGGCCTCATCCGAATCGACAATTCCAATCACTTTCTCGTAGCCCAGCTTGCTCAGCACGGTGGCGAGGAGTTTCATGAGCGCATCGTGCTGATCCGGTTTCAAGTCGCCCGTGCGCAGTCCACGGCGTTCGACCATGTTCACCGGCAGATTGGACCAGCGTTTGCGTTGCGCGGCGTCGTTGAAATCAAAAGTTACCTTACCACGTTGAGCGTCATCGAGCGTGGCGAGGAACGCGTTGGCGGCCGCAACTATCTTTTGCGTTTGCGAGGAATCGGCAGCCTCGAGGCGAACCAGGCTGAGCGTTGCCATCGCGACAAAGAGGATGAAGGCACGAAGGACTGGCTTGTGGGCAGAGGGAAGGGCTTGCATGCCGCGAGTATGTTTGCACCGTGGCTTGGCGGCAATCGGATTCGGGGGTTCGTAAGTAACCACGGATGGACACGGATGAACACGGATTCTATCAAGCAAAGACGCCAGGACGCTAAGTGTCATTCGGATGGCGTTTCAAGAATCTTCAGAACCAGGCCTGACCGCGAAACGCGCGACCACGTTCCTCCTCGTTCTTGTCCTCGTCCTCCTCGATTCTTTCATAAAACCGAGGACGAGGAGGAGAACGGCGACGAGGACGAACCGAAGCGCCCATGCAACAACTGCCGGCCTCTTTGTTCTGAGACCGGCAGTGAAGTTGAGCCTGGAAACGACGCTTATTTGAGATCGAAGCGGTCCAGGTTCATCACCTTGGTCCAGGCGGCGACGAAATCGTTAACAAACTTCTTCTCAGCGTCGAAACTTCCGTAAACTTCGGCCACAGCGCGCAGCAACGAGTTCGAACCGAACACGAGATCCACGCG
>DASUGI010000053.1:0-14241 GCA_036274115.1 Verrucomicrobiia bacterium | reverse complement strand
GAAGTCGTGAAGGAGGCTTCCCGTTGCGGCGCGAATGTGTACGCGCACAAAGCCAACGTCGCCAACGAGGCCGAGGTGCAGGCGATGTTCAAGAAGATGATCCAGGAGTTCGGCACGATTGATATCCTCGTCAACAACGCTGGTCTGCAAAAAGACGCGCCCATCGATCAGATGTCGCTCGCCGACTGGCAATTTGTTCTCGACGTGAATCTCACCGGCCAATTTCTCTGCGCGCGCGAAGCCGTGCGCGAATTCAAGCGTCGCGGCATTCGCAAGGAAGTCAGTTGTGCCGCCGGGAAAATCATTTGCATGAGCAGCGTCCACGAAGTGATCCCGTGGGCGGGTCACGTGAATTACGCCGCAAGCAAAGGCGGCGTGATGTTAATGATGAAGAGCATCGCGCAGGAAGTCGCACCGCACCGCATCCGTGTGAACTCAGTTTGTCCCGGTGCGGTGCGCACGCCCATCAACATGGAAGCCTGGGGCACGCCCGAAGCCTATCGCGAACTGATGAAGCTGATTCCCTACAAACGCATCGGCGAACCGGATGACATTGGCCGCGCCTGCGTGTGGCTGGCGAGCGACGAATCGGATTACATCCACGGTACAAGCATTTTTGTGGATGGCGGGATGACGCTGTATCCGGGATTCGAGACGGGAGGCTAAGACAAGATTTCTGATTTATGACTTCAGATTTAGGATTTGGAGGAGATGTGAATCGCAGCAAAAATCGCAGTCAGTTCGGCGGCTTCCTTTTTCAGAGCGGCGATTCTTCGTGCTGGCAACAAACCGTCTTCCTCGGTCAATTCAAGCCAAAGGAGCGATTCATCGGCCTCCTCCAACGTGCGCCCGATTTTGTCCACCCAATCGGCCTTGCTTCGCGCGCGACAGGCGGCCCGATAGCCGGATGCCACCGCAGTCGCGGATCGCAGAATTTGATTGGCTATGACTTTTCCCTTCGGACTGCGCGGAAGCGCATCCGTCATCTTCATTACACGCAAAGCAAACAGTTTTGTTCGCGCCTTCAATTCTTCGCGGTTCATGCCACGAATCTGTAGTGCCGCAGAGCGTTTGTGAATCCTAAATCCGAAATCATAAATCATGAATACCTCCCAAGAATGGCTCGAAACTGATGGCCTTGGCGGCTTCGCCTCCGGCACGACCAACGGCATCCGGACGCGGCGTTATCATGCGCTGTTGCTGACCGCCACCACGCCTCCGACCGGACGCGTTGCATTGGTCAATGGTTTCGAGGCGTGGATTGAAACGCCGCGCGGAAAGTTCGCGTTGACGTCCCAACGCTACGCGCCGGATGTCGTGCATCCCGATGGTGCGAGCTGCATGAATAATTTCTCCATCGAGCCGTGGCCGACCTGGCAATTCAAATTTGAGGATGGCACGGAACTCACGCAGGAAATCTTTATTGCGCGCGAATCCGCCGTTACCGCGCTGAATTGGAAACTGACCCGCGAGCAAAAGAACGTGCGCCTCTTTGTCCGCCCACTGGTTTCTGGTCGCGATTATCACTCGCTGCACCATGAAAACGCTGCCTTCAACTTCACGCCCACACCGAACGGCGAAAAGGTGTTGTTCCGTCCTTACGACGGCGTGCCGGCGTTTTATGCGATGTATTCTTCCAACGGCCACTACGTCCACGAACCGCTGTGGTATCGCAACTTTCTTTACACCGAAGAACGCGAACGCGGTTTGGATGATACTGAAGACCTGGCCTCGCCCGGTGTATTCGAATGGGATTTATCCGCGGGTGACGCGATCTGGCTGCTGACAACCGCGGACTCCCCGGCGCTCTCGCGCAAACGCGACCTCTCCGTGCGTCGCTTTTACGAATGCCTGCGTGAGAATGAGAAACTTCGGCGCGCCGAGTTTTCCTCGCGCCTGCATCGGGCGGCCGATGATTACATCGTGCAACGTGGCTACGCTCGTGAGAGCGTGGCCAATCAGGGGGAGTCAAGCCGCGTTCTCACGAACGCTACCACCGGCAAAACCATCGTCGCCGGCTATCCGTGGTTCACCGATTGGGGGCGCGACACCTTCATCGCCTTGCGCGGTCTCTGCCTTGCCACGGGTCGGCTTGAGGATGCGCGCGATATTCTGATCGCGTGGGCGAACAGCGTGTCCGAAGGCATGTTGCCAAATCTTTTCCCCGATCAAGGCGCAAAGCCGGAATACAATTCCGTGGACGCATCGCTCTGGTACATCATCGCGGTCCACGAATACCTCGAAGCCTGTAGCAGCCGACGTCAGGAGGCTCATTCTTCTCAATCGGAAATCGGCAATCGGCAATCGAAAATTAGCCAGAGCCTCCTCACGTCGGCTGCTACAAGTGACGAGGCGGTGTTCCAGAAAGCCATTCTCGCCATCCTCGATGGTTACTCCAAAGGCACGCGCTTTGGCATCCGCATGGACACCGACGGTCTGCTTGCCGCCGGCGAACGCGGCGTGCAGCTCACCTGGATGGACGCGAAAGTCGGCGAGTGGGTCGTCACTCCGCGCGCGGGCAAGCCCGTTGAAGTCCAGGCGCTCTGGCTCAACGCGCTTAAGATCGCCAGCCAGTTTGAGCCAAAATGGGAAGCGGTATTCGAGCGGGGACTGAAATCCTTCCGCGATAAGTTCTGGAACAAAAACGCGGGCTGCCTCAACGACGTGATTGACGTCAATCATCGCGCCGGAGAAGTGGACGCGTCGTTCCGCCCGAATCAGATTTTCGCCGTCGGCGGTTTGCCGTTTCCCTTGCTCGACGGTGCGCGCGCGGAGCGGATTGTCTCGTTGGTTGAGGAAAAACTCTGGACACCGCTCGGGTTGCGTTCGTTGGCTCAGGGGGAAAAGGCCTACGCACCGCATTACTCGGGCGGTGTTCTCCAACGCGATGGAGCTTATCATCAAGGCACAGTCTGGCCGTGGCTTATCGGGCCGTTTGTTGAAGCCTGGGTGCGCGTGCGGGGCAATTCGAATGAAGCCAAACGCGCCGCACGCGAGAAGTTCCTCTCGCCAATTCTCGCGCATCTTAACAGTGCCGGCCTCGGCCACATTTCGGAAATTGCCGACGCCACCGCGCCGTACACGCCACGTGGTTGCCCCTTCCAGGCCTGGTCGGTCGGCGAAGCGTTGCGCCTGGATCAGGTTGTTCTTCGCGAGCAGACTGGAGCGCGGGCTTCAGCCCGCTTCAACACACAAAAGTCAGAGCGCTCTCGCATGACCAAAACCGTCGAACCATCAAAGGCTGAAGTGGCCTCAAAGCCGCGCTCCCTGGTTGCAGCCTGAAAGATTCACGAACCATGACCTCCACCAAAACCACCTGCACGCTATGCCAGCATGATATCGCGACCAGTGAGTTGCGCACTCATCGCGAGCGCGAAACCCGCGAGATTGTCGAATACACCATCAACATGATAAAGTCCCGTCACCCCGAATGGGCGGCGAACGACCCAGCCTGCCAGCGGTGCTGGGACTATTACCAAAGCCTGCCCACGACCTGATATGGAAACGACCGAAAGCAAACGTCTCACCGAAGCCAACGCCCACAAGGCCCGTTGGAAATTATGGGGGCCGTATTTGAGCGAACGCCAATGGGGCACGGTGCGCGAGGATTACTCGCCGAATGGCACCGCCTGGGAATATTTTCCACACGACCACGCGCGCAGTCGGGCGTATCGCTGGGGCGAGGACGGGATTGCCGGCATCAGTGACGATCAATGTCGCCTCTGCCTCTCGCTCGCCTTGTGGAACGGACAAGACCCGATCCTCAAGGAACGTTTCTTCGGCCTCACGAACTCGGAGGGCAACCACGGCGAGGACGTGAAGGAACTTTACTACCACCTCGATGCCACACCGACGCACAGCTACTTGAAGATGCTCTACAAGTATCCGCAACGCGCGTTTCCATACTGCGATCTGGTGGAGGAGAATGCCCGGCGCAAACGGGATGCTGCGTTGCCTGAGTATGAACTGCTCGATACCGGCATCTTCGAGGACGACCGTTATTGGGACGTCTTCGTCGAATATGCGAAGGCTGCGCCCGACGACATTCTGATGCGCGTCACCGCTCACAATCGCGGGCCGGAAGAGGCAACGATTCATCTGCTGCCGCAATTGTGGTTTCGCAACACCTGGTCGTGGAAACCAAACTCCGCGAGACCAATCCTCTATGCTCAAAGCGGATGCATTGTCGCTCAAGACGCGGAAGTCGGAACTTACGAATTTCACCCCGACGAACTTTTGCTGCACATGCAGCAAAAGGTTGCACAGTCGCCGAGGCTGCTTTTTTGCGAGAACGATACGAATCCGCGACGTCATTACGACCAGTCAGACGCATCGGGATTTTTCAAAGACGCGTTTCACGAATACATCGTTGGTGGCAATCACGACGTGGTAAATCCCACACAAACCGGCACGAAAGCCGGCGTGTTGCACAAGCTCACTGTTGGAGCGGGCAAGTCCGCGCAGATTCGTCTGCGGCTCGTAGGACAGGCGTCGCGCCTGTCTCAAACTTCAAACAACGGGAAAAGTCAGAGACAGGCGCGACGCCCGTCCTACTTTGAGAATTTCGATTCACTCTTCACCCAGCGCATTGAGGAAGCCGACGCATTTTACGCAGAGTTGCAAAAGGACATCACCGACGCCGACGCCCGCAACGTCCAGCGGCAGGCATTGGCCGGGATGATCTGGTCAAAGCAGTTCTTCTATTACGACGTGGCGGAGTGGCTGAAAGGCGATCCGGCGTGCCCGCCGCCACCGGCAGAGCGCCGGCGCGGTCGCAACGCCGATTGGCAGCATCTCAACAACGCCGACATCATCTCCATGCCGGACAAATGGGAGTATCCGTGGTACGCCGCGTGGGACCTGGCATTCCATTGCATCCCGCTCGCTTTGGTGGACGCCGAGTTTGCCAAACACCAACTCGTCCTGCTCACGCGCGAATGGTACATGCATCCCAACGGACAGTTGCCCGCGTATGAATGGGCCTTCGGTGATGTGAATCCGCCAGTGCATGCCTGGGCCGCGTGGCGCGTGTTCAAGATGGACCGCAAGCAGCGGCGCGAGACTGCTCCCAACGACAAGGGCGACCTGGCATTTCTCGAACGCGTGTTTCACAAGTTGATGCTGAACTTCACCTGGTGGGTGAACCGCAAGGACGCGCAGGGTCGCAACATCTTCCAGGGCGGCTTTCTTGGCCTGGACAACATTGGCGTGTTCGATCGCAGCGCGCCGTTGCCTACCGGTGGATTTATCAATCAAGCCGACGGCACGAGCTGGATGGCGATGTACTGCCTGAACCTCATGCGCATCGCGCTCGAGCTCGCGCGGCACAACAAAGTTTACGAGGACATTGCCACAAAGTTCTTCGAGCACTTCCTGCAAATTGCTGCCGCCATTAACACAGAAGAAGATGGCCTCGGCCTCTGGGACCACGAGGATGAATTCTATTACGACCAATTGCGCACGCCGGGCGGAAGGGAAATTCCGCTCAAGGTTCGCTCGATGGTTGGCCTCATTCCGCTGTTCGCGGTTGAGGTGCTTGAGCCGGAGTTGCTCGCCGAACTGCCGGCCTTTACCAAACGCCTGGAGTGGTTTCTGGAGAATCGTCCTGAGTTAGCGAAGCTCGTCTCGCGTTGGAAAGAGTGCGGCGATTGCGAGCGCCACTTGCTTTCGCTGCTGCGCGGTCATCGCATGAAGTGCCTGCTGCGCCGCATGCTCGATGAGACGGAATTCCTGAGCGACTACGGCATTCGTGCGCTTTCAAAAGTCCACGAGCGCGAGCCGTATCGTTTGCAGATTCAGGGCATGATGCATGAAGTCGCTTATTGGCCAGCCGAATCCATGAGCGGTGTGTTCGGCGGCAATTCCAACTGGCGCGGCCCAATCTGGATGCCGGTGAATTTTCTGCTCATCGAATCGCTGCAAAAGTTCCATCACTACTACGGGGATGATTTCAAGATTGAGTGTCCGACGCGCTCCGGGAACTTCATCACCATCAAACAAGCAGCCGAGGAAGTCTCGCGCCGGCTCACCCGGCTCTTTCTAAAAGGCGCGGACGGTCAACGTCCGGTGTTGAAGTATCATCCCAAACTCGCGACCGATCCGCATTTTAAAGACTACGTGCTGTTCCACGAATACTTCCACGGCGACACCGGCCGTGGCGTCGGCGCATCGCATCAAACGGGCTGGACTGGACTGATTGCCAAACTGCTGATGCCACGCCGAGCAACGCGGCAAGCGACGAGCGCTCGCGTCCGCCACAATCACGTTTTGAAACGACCGAAACGCGAAACCGCGGCAGTCTGACTCCAGCAGGTGTTTCGAGTTATATCGGAGCTTCAAGAGAATTGCTTGTGAGTGACGCTCGCCCTCGCCCCGGCCCTCTCCCCCGGAGAGGGAGAAACGCTCGCCAGCTTCACACTTTGCAACAATCCGCAGGTAGCTCGACTGTTGTTCCTGAACCACCAGTAACCGGAAGCATGCCATTCAACTATCGAACAAGCGACGACGCACCATCACTGTTCCCTCTACCCGGGGGTGAGGGCGAGCGTTCCGCAAAACCGTTGAACCCGTTCCACAATGCAATCACCGCCCTGCGCCAGCACTGGCCCGAGTATCTGTGCGAAGCCGCTTGCCTCGGCACGTTCATGATTCCGCGGGCCTATTCACGGCATTCTTGGAATATCCGCACTCACCGGTTCGGCAGTCGTTGCCGAATGAATTCATTCGCCTCGCACTCAATGGCCTCGCGATGGGCCTCACTATCTATTCGCCCTGGGGCGCGCGTTCCGGGGCGCACATGAATCCCGCTGTGACGTGGACCTTTTTTCGTCTCGGCAAAGTGAAACCTTGGGATGCCGTGTTCTATCCAATCTTCCAAACCCTCGGTGGCGTCACCGGAGTTTTGCTGGTGAAGTGGCTGCTGGGCCAGGTCTTCACCGATGCGCCCGTGAACTACGTTGTCACCGTGCCGGGCAAATCGGGCGTGGTCACTGCGTTTGTCGCCGAAGTCGCGCTCGCCTGCGGCATGATGCTCATGGTGCTGTTCATGACCAACACGCCGAAGCTCGCGCGCTTCACCGGTTTATTCGGCGGCACGCTGGTGTTTCTCTACATTACGTTTGAAGCGCCGCTTTCCGGCATGAGCATTAATCCCGCGCGTACGGTTGCATCCGCATTGCCCAGCGGAGTGTGGACGGCGGGCTGGATTTATTTTGTGGCGCCGATTGCTGGGATGTTGTTGGCCGTGGAAATCTACCGTTTCCTGCGCAAGGGCGCGCAAGTCGCCTGCGCCAAGTGGAATCACGATCCGCGCCAACGCTGCATCTTCTGCGGTCATCCGGGAACTCAACGACTGGAGCCTCCCATCAAGCCGCTGCCGACGCAATGGCACGTCATTCCCGATTGAGCCGAAGGATCAGTTGGATGCGCGCTTTGCAGCGCGTATTGCCCGCAGGACAGGCGTCGCGCCTGTCTCCATCTTTGGGAGTCAGCGCACTCAAATCCCGAAGGCACGGACCGTTGGTTTGTCTCGTTGAATCCGCTCAGCGGGAGCTTTTCAAGTTGGAGACAGGCGCGACGCCCTGTCCTACGGGGTCATTCCGGCTACCTTTGATCAAAATCAGCTGTAAGTTTCGCATCGCTTCACGCGACATCCCTTTGCAAGGCCCGAAAGATTCCCGGCTAAAGAGTTGAATTTGAACTAAACTGAAAGGTCGAAATTGTATGTCCTCGATCAAAATCGCAGTAATCGCCGCCCTCGTGTTGCTGGCCGTGGGGCTTGCCACTATGGTGCGCCACGGACGCGCGCAGCCGGCAGAGTCGGCAACCTTTGAACCTCAAGCTATGAATGATTTTAAGAAGCCCGAGACCGCGGAGCTGAAGAAAAAACTCTCCGCCGAACAATTTGCCGTCACCCAGCAATGCGGCACGGAACCACCGTTTCGCAACGCTTACTGGGATAATCACAAGCCCGGTATCTACGTGGACGTGGTGTCCGGCGAGCCGCTGTTCAGTTCGCTCGACAAATTCGATTCCGGCACGGGCTGGCCGAGCTTCACGCAGCCAGTGCGCGGGACGGAAATTGTCGAGAAGAAGGATACGGAGTTCGGCATGGTGCGGACGGAAGTGCGCTCGAAAGTGGCGGACTCGCATCTCGGGCACGTGTTCGATGACGGCCCGGCTGACAAGGGCGGGTTGCGCTACTGCATCAATTCCGCCTCGCTTAGATTCATTCCCGTAGAGGAGATGGACCAGGCCGGTTACGGCAAATATCTCGAACCGTTCGTGGAGGCCGGGTTGGTGAAAGCGCCGGTGCATGAAACGGCGATTCTCGCCGGCGGTTGCTTTTGGGGCATGGAAGAAATTATTCGCCAGATTCCCGGGGTGACCAAAACGACGGTGGGTTACTCGGGTGGCACGACCGCGAACCCGAATTACCAGGCGGTTTGCACGGGCGAAACTGGCCATGCGGAGGCGATTCAAGTCGAGTTCGACTCCAGCAAGCTGAGTTATGAGGAACTGCTGAACTATTTCTTTCGGATGCACGATCCGACGACTCCGAACCGGCAGCACAACGACGTGGGCACGCAATATCGTTCGGCCATTTTCTACACCAGCGACGCGCAAAAGCAGACCGCGGAAAGTGTGAAGGCGAAGTGGAACCAGTCGGGCAAGTTCAAACGGCCCATCGTCACCGAGATTACTGCCGCCGGGAAATTCTATCCGGCGGAGGAATATCATCAGAAATATCTCGTCAAGAATCCGGGCGGCTATACCTGCCACGTGCTTCGTGATCCTTGAGTTTGGCGCGTAGGGCCAGACGCGTGGGCCAAATGGTCGGGTTTTTAAGTCGCCTTGCGTGGGTTCCTCATTCAGACCACCGATCGGAAACTCAGCGATTAAATGTAATCGCTGGTTCATTCGCAACCTGACACAGTCAAACCAAGCAACGCCGGTTGGGAATGTTATGGAAAAACCCGACATTCTGTTCTGCATTGGTTTTGGTGCGGTGGCGACCTTCATCGTCACCATGATGTTTCGTGATTGGTTTCGGAGACGGCGGTTGGCGCGAAAACTAACGGACCGGGCGCCCTACGATGACGAGTTTCACAGATTTTTCCCTGACCCAAAACGTGCGGACGTCGCGGTCCGGGTGCGACGTGTCCTGGCGGCTAATCTCCAATTGCCTTCAGACCGATTCATTCCCAGCGACCGGCTCAACGACGACTTCAATGCCGAACTGGCGGCCAATCCGGATTTGTTCTGGGAGTTGGAAGCTGAGTTCGGAATCAAAACGGACGTTGACGATTTGGATTCCCACGAGAAGACGCTTGAACGAATCGTCACCTTTGGGGACTTGGTTGAATACATCGAGCTGAAGCTTTCTGAACCAGCGCCGCCGCCGAGTGAAGTCGATGAAGAAGAACCACCCTCGCCTCTCTATCGTGTCGCGATTCGCAGCATTCCGTTCCTGTGCGTCAGTGGATTCGGGATCGCAGTTGCCAGCATCGTGGTTCAGAACAAAAAGCTCTTGAATGCGGGCGGGTTGATATTCTTATCCGGCATCATGGTTTGGGGACTGGCCAATGGCGGCGAGATGCTCCGCGGTACCGTTCGCAGTCTGCGGAACAGCTCCTTCAAGGAAATCATCTCGCGTCCGTGGTCATTGATCCTAACCACGGGTGTGTCACTGTTCTTCCTGTGGGTAGGTGGCTTCCTCCTCTGGGGAATCCTCAAGAACCTGCTGTCCGCCAAATAGAAGTCCCGCCAACTAAGGGGAATCGAGTTGTCGAATTCATTTGAGTATCCATCTGCCGCTGCTTATTCAAGCCGTTCGAAACCACAACTGAAACATCATGGCCACGCAAAAGGAGACCGTCGAATTCATCCTGGGCAAGCTGCGCGATGCGAAACGTTTTTCAGCACGGGCGATGTTTGGCGAATACGCGCTCTATGCCGACGGCGAAGTCGTGGCCTTGATCTGCGACGACCGCTTGTATGTGAAGATGCTCCCGACGAGCCGCGAACTGGAGGCGCAATGCGAGCAAGGCGCGCCCTATCCTGGCGCCAAACCGCATTACCTCGTGGACGAAGGACAACTTTCCACCCTGCCGAATCTCCCCGCCATCCTGCTGGCCATTGCGAAATCCCGAGCAAGCAAAAAACGATTGCCTCAAAAATCAGCCGGAAAACGCCGATGAATTGTTGATGTATTTACATAATAGGCACGGACGTGTGAAATCCGTTCTGAGTTTAAACTTGAAATGTGTGCCTCTCAGGCACACATTACGCCCGTGCCGGTTGAAACTAAAGAACGTCGTGAAGAGCGGTTGGTCGCCCGCGTGAGCGGAGCGGACAAACAACTCTTCCAGCGTGCCGCCTCGTTGGAGGGACGGTCGGTAGCCACCTTTGTTATTGCTCACGCTCGCGAAGTCGCGCGGCGCATCGTTGCTGACTATGAAACCATCGAACTGGATGCGGTGCAGTCACGCCGGTTCGTAAAGGCGTTGCTTAATTCTACTCCTTCTGCTCCAGCGCGATTGAAGAAGGCCGCGGTGGACTACCGCCGCCGCGTCGCTGCTTGAGTTACGTTTCTCCTTCCTGCTTCAGGCCAAGCCAATCGGGAATTGTCTTCATCGGCAGAAACATCTTTTGGCCATCCAAAGCTCGGAATCCGAATTCTGCATAGAACTTTGCTGCCTTCTCGTCCTTGGGATCAACCACGACGGCGACCGACCCAATGACCGCACTGTTCTCGTAAGCGCGCTTCAGTGCGTCCACCATCAACAAACCACCGATACCTTGGCCTTTGAGCTCAATCGCCCGGGCCAGGCGGCCGAGCAGGGTTGCCGGCAATCGTGGATACCGGGGCAATTTCCTGGTGAACTCTGCCGGCAGCTTCTCCAATTCAATGGTGGTGGCCGACAACGTGTAGAAGCCGGCGATCTGACCTGGATCTGCAACCGGCACGATCACAAAGCAGGCGGACGTTCGCGACTTGGCTTCTTTCCGCGCTCGCGTGCGAAGAAACTCGGACAACTCCGGCGATTCGCAGGCGAACTCCTCGCGGCGATGAACGGCGGGGTTGAGAATCTCAATGCGGAATCGTGGTTGGCCGGTCATGCGATGGCGGAAGTTTAGCGGCAGAATGGAATTCGTTTCAACGCAAAGGCGCAAAGACACGAAGTCGCAAAGAATATCCCGAAGGGATTGCAGCATTCAGCCCAGCGTTGGCGCGATCCCGCATTGCGGGAGAGCGGCTACGCTGGGTAACGAAACGAAATGACATCTACCCTGAAAGGGTTGAATCAATGTGTCAGGTGATGGGATGCAACCCCTTCAGGGGTGGGAAATTCTTTTTGACGATTGACCCAGGGTAGCTCCGCACTGCGCTCCAAAGCTTCGAGCGGCGGAGCGTCCCTCGCAACCCTGGGCTGAGTGATGGAATCGCGTTGGATTAGGGGTCAGACGGCCTCCAACTTTAACAATTCATACGTCGGTCGTCGTTTGCCTGTCTTAGTGCTGATGGTCGTTGTCCGCAGCACCGCTCGAGCAGCTTTGCCGGTCAACTGATCCATTTGAATCGCTTGTTCTTCGGAAACCTCGTCTGCTAACCACCCCGTAACAAGTGTTTGGCCGCGCGGTTCAAAGTCAAATCTCCCCGTTCGCACGAGTGCCCCGTAGAAAATCCCGTCCAAGGTAATGTTGTCTTCCAATGTCTCCGCTGACGCCACTCGCTCGAATGCATTCTTAACATCTTCCTGCTTGAGCTTGACCTGTCGCATGCCCGCTGCCATACGGCAATCCGCTTCAGCCGTTTTCAGAGTCTCAAGAAATTTTTGGAGAGGAATCAGCACACGTCCATGAAATCCCGAAAGAGTCTCTTCGAAAGATGCATCGTCCTTAGCAGCCGCTTCAACAAGGCCAGTTATGTCCTGCATTGTTTCTGAAACTTGGCTGGCCGTGACGAAGTCATCCACGTGCGGTTGACTCAACTGGAGACCAAAAGACCCTCGTGGCAAAGCAGTCAGGAATAGGCGCGAGTTCGCCTCGCCCTTACGGCGTCCTGTGCGTCGCAGAGCACCATGAAATTTGGCTGCAAAGTGATTGGTGACCATATCCTGATAACGGTCGAGCACTTGGCCCGCAAACTTTGCGTCAATTCCTTGCGAGCCAATTACCGGGCCGCTGCCGAAAAAGATTTCAGCTTCAGGGACTAATAGCGTTTTGGCGTCGGTTTTCTTGATCTCTGACCGCAATCCTTCAATACGGCTGCGCAAAAGTGGCGTGGCAAGCGGATCTTCAGGCGTGCTGGCGAGCAAGCTCTCAAGGCCAACCAATTCGGCCTGCAAAGTCTCTTTTTGTCGTAAAGGCGTCATAGCACACCAAGCGCATCTAAATGCTGCCTAGCCGTATCATCTTCCGCAACGGTGTTCAGGTCAACCTTCAGCATGCCTTTCCAAACGTTATCCAAGCGCCTGTGCGAAAATAGGCCGCACCAATAACGAGTTTGCTCAACAAGAGCGTCGCCACGCCAGTTTAGCATCACAATGAAGTGATCAACATGGAACTGAGCTTTAGTTGCATTTTGGTCCCGCAATGTTGTTATCAAACTCGGATCAATCTGCTGGACCGGCATTACCGACGGAGCGAGAAAGCTAACAACATCCACATCACCCGGGGGTCGCCCGCGCAACACCTCGCAATTCTCTACAAAACTTCCATCAACCCACTGGAAGCCAGTCGTGAATCCGAGAGAACGAAGCGATGTTCGCAATTCAAGCCAGCCGCGCAGTATTGTTCGGCGTTCTTGGGACGTTCCTAGCTTGGCGCAAATTTCGAGCGAGGCAACCGGATATGGGGAGAGCTGCGATCGCTCCGTAGGCATCCCTAGATGGGGCGGAAGCACACCATTGTGATCGAAATCTGGTACTGGCATATCGCCTAAGCCAAGCAGCGCTTTCTGAGTTTTATGGATTGTATGGAAGCATTTAGCCGATTTGAAAGCTCATTTCTCGCTCCTGTAAGGACTCCCCATTTTACCCCGACCAACGCTCATCATGAACGAGCATTTCGACGTGATCATCATCGGCACGGGGGCGGGCGGCGGGACGCTGTTGCATCGGCTCGCCCACAGCGGCAAGCGCATTCTCGTGCTGGAGCGCGGGCCGTTCCTGCCGCGAGAGAAGGACAATTGTAATTATCACGGCTCGTTCAAGTATTATTCGTCCGAGGTGATGTTCAACAAGGACGGCGGTGAAATCCGGCCGGGCTTTTCCTATTACGTCGGCGGCAACACCAAGGTCTATGGGGCGGCGTTGTTCCGGTTGCGCGAGAAGGATTTTGAAGCGTATCCGCATCGCGACGGCTTGTCGCCCGAGTGGCCGATCAAGTATCGCGATTGGGAAAATTATTACGCGCAGGCAGAGGAGCTTTACCAGGTGCACGGCCAGGCTGGCGCCGACCCAACTGAACCGTGGCGCGCGGGGGATTATCCGCATCCGCCCATCAGTCACGAGCCACGCATTGCGGAGGTGTTTGCCGTGCTGAAGCAACGCGGGCTCAAGCCCTATCCCGCGCCGATGGGTGTGCGCCTCAACGAAGCCGCGCCGCATCTGAGCGCCTGCATCCGTTGCGATACGTGTGACGGTTATCCGTGCATGGTGGGCGCGAAGTCGGATGCGGATGTTTGCGGTGTCAGACCAGTCGGACATCTTCCGACGATCACCCTGCTCACGGACGCGAAAGTGCTGCGATTGCACACGAGTCCGTCGGGTCGCGAGATCACGGGTGTGGTGGCGGACGTGAAGGGCAAGTTGCGCGAGTTCTCCGGCGACATCGTGGTGGTGGCGTGTGGTGCCGTAAATTCGGCAGCGTTGCTGTTGCGTTCGGCGAATGATCGGCATCCGCGCGGGCTGGCGAACAATTCGTCCGGGCTCGTCGGTCGCAATTTGATGAAGCACGTGCTGGGATCGCTCGTGGCGGTGACGACGTTGAAGCCGAATCCATCGAAATTCCAAAAGACGATGGCGATCAATGATTTTTACTGGGGCGAACCGGGCTATGAATTCCCGATGGGCAACATCCAGCTCATGGGCAAGACGGTCATCGAGGGTCTGCGCGGTTATGAGGCGAAATACGCGCCGCTGACGATTGAGGAGGTGGCGCAGAACTCCATTGATTGGTGGCTGACGACGGAGGATTTGCCGGACGCGCGGAACCAGGTGCGCGTGGACGGCGAGC
>DASUGI010000052.1:0-2978 GCA_036274115.1 Verrucomicrobiia bacterium | reverse complement strand
GGTCGACGTAGCCCGGCCCGCTACGCGAGCGTCAGTTTCTAGCGCTGTCTCTTTTCCGACACTCAATTGGCGGTGGGCATGTTTATTGGGGCTGATTCTGGTAGCGTGCTTCCATGCCGCCTACCTACCCGCGCAATCGGGCGTAGGGTCCTTGGCCATCATTGGCTACGTAGTCTGTCTGGTGCAGCTCGCGCGGCTGCGAACGACACGGCAATGCTTTTACACGGGGCTGGCCACGGGCTTCGCTTGCGTCGCACCGCAACTGGAGTGCTTCTGGCGCATCTTTAGCGCGGCGGCCATCGGGCTTTGGTTGGTGCTGGCTCTGTGGATTGCTTTGTTTGTCGCGCTGACGCATCTCGCCATCGTTCATCTGGGGTTGAAGCGCGCGGCGATCCTTGTGCCCTTTCTCTGGACCGGCCTGGAGTATTTCCGCAGTGAGCTTTACTACTTGAGATTCTCCTGGCTGAACGTGGGCTACGCGTTTGCGGAGTCGTCAATCTGCCCGTGGAATTATCTCGGGGTATATGGAATGGGATTTGTCATCGCCGCGGGGTCGAGCTGGTTGCTGGTGACTTCAGCAAAACGAGTCCTTACCTTCACTGCGATCACGCCGGGAGCGTTGTTTCTCATCGCGTTCGTGGTCCTGCCGACAGCCAAAATAAAACGGACGGCACCAGATTTGCGCGTCGCGGGCGTCCAACTGGAATTCCCTGACGGTGACCAGATCATTCGCGCGCTCGACCAGATTGTTACCGAGGACTACAACTTGGTTGCGAATCACGTTGGAAATCGGCCGGTCGAATTGGTCGTCCTCAGCGAATACACTCTCGATGGCGAGCCGCCGCAGTCGCTGAGAGACTGGTGCAAAGCGAACGGGAAATTCCTCATCGTCGGGGGCAAGGACACTTCGCCCGGCACGAACTATTACAACACGGCGTTTGTCATCAGCACCAATGGCGAGATCGTTTTCAAGCAAGTGAAGAGCGTGCCCATCCAGTTCTTCAAAGATGGCCTGCCAGCGCCGGAGCAGAAGCTCTGGGAATCGCCCTGGGGCAAAATCGGTATCGCCATCTGCTACGACCTCAGTTACGCCCGCGTGATGGACGAACTGGTGCGGCAAGGCGCGCAAATGCTCATCGTGCCGACGATGGACGTGGCGGATTGGGGCCGTCGCCAACATGAGCTGCATGCCCGTATCGCGCCGGTGCGCGCCGCCGAGTACGGAATACCGCTCTTTCGAGTGGCGAGTTCCGGTATCTCCCAAGGCGTCGATAGCTTCGGGCGAGTTCAAGCCAGTGCGCCGTTCCCCGGCGAAGGTGAATTAATTTTCTTCGACGCGCATCTCGGAGCAAAGGGATCGCTGCCGATGGATCGCTGGGTCGCGCCAGTTAGCGTTGTGGTCACGGGAGCATTTGCCTTGTGGCTGCTGATTGGAGCCCGGAAGCGCGTTCACGCTTCGCCGCCGACGCCAGTATCCGCAACATAGCGTTCGACGACGATTGCTCGGAAATTCATTTTCCTTAGGTGGGATTTCTTTATTCTGCGCGCATGACTTTGTTCCCAGCATGAGCGCGCTCGCACCGTCCATGTTCACGCCCGCCGCCAAGGCGATGGCAGAAAAGCTCGGACTCAAAATGGGTCGGGCGAACCTCGACGAATTTGCCGCCACACTCGAAGAACTCGCCAGGGCAGACTCGAATATCGTCGCGGTCACCAGCGATTCACGCGGCTCGGGCAAGCTTGCGCCTTTCGGCAAGGCACTGCCAAAGCAGATTGTTGAGGTCGGTATCGCGGAGCAGAATCTCGTTGGCATCACGGCAGGTCTCGCGGCGTGTGGCAAGAAGTCTTTTGGCGTTTCACCTTCGTGTTTTTTGACGGCCCGATCCCTGGAGCAAATCAAGAACGATGTCTGTTACTCCGATGTCCCCGCTGTTCTGGTCGGCATCAGCGCTGGGGTCAGTTACGGCGCGCTGGGCACGACGCATCATTCACTGCACGACCTCGCGGTCCTGCGCGCGATCAACAACATCACAATCATCGTCCCGGCGGACAATTTTGAGTCGCGGCAAGCCATTCAGGCTGCGGCAAAAGCAACCAGGCCCATGTTTGTCCGTTTCGGCAAGGCAGCCATGTACCACCTGCACCAGCCCGAAACTAAATTCGAGGTTGGTAAAGCCATCACCCTGCGCGAAGGCAGCGATGTGGCTTTCATTGCGACTGGTGAAACGGTGGTTCACGCGTTGCTGGCCGCGGGTCAACTGGCCCAACAGGGCATCCAGGCTCGCGTGCTTTCCGTTCACACGGTCAAGCCGCTCGACACGGAATCCATTCTCAAAGCCGCTCGAGAGTGTCGCGCGGTCGTCACCGTGGAAGAACACATGGTTCACGGCGGTTTGGGTGAGGCTTGCGCCGCAGTGCTGTTGCAGGCCGGCGTGAGCAAGCCCTTTCGCATTGTCGGTTTGCCAGATGAAGAGACTGTTCCGGGGGCACAGGCGGACATCTTCCGCCACTACGGCATCAGCATGGAAGGATTGAGCAAGATAGCTATCTCGTTACTATGAGTCTCATCCTCGCCATTGACCAAAGCACCTCGGCAACCAAGGCCGTTCTCTTCGATGCACAAGGCAAAGTGCTGGACAAGTCCTCCCTCGAGCATCGCCAGATTTATCCGCAGCCCGGTTGGGTCGAGCATGACGCCGATGAAATCTGGTTTCAGACGCTTGCAGCCATTCGCGATGTCGCCAAGCGCAATTTAGCGCGACTCTCCAAAGTAATCGGCTTGAGCATCACCAATCAGCGCGAAACCATCGTGGTCTTTGATCGGCGCACCGGGCATCCGCT
This sequence comes from Verrucomicrobiia bacterium, assembly GCA_036274115.1. Taxonomy (GTDB): domain Bacteria; phylum Verrucomicrobiota; class Verrucomicrobiia; order Limisphaerales; family JADLHS01; genus JADLHS01. The sequence goes on along the minus strand of DASUGI010000052.1, from coordinate 137 downwards.
GCACAATGCGCTGGTCTGGCAGGACCGCCGCGGCGACGCACTTTGCGCGCGACTCACCAGGCAGGGCTGCGGACCGGCAGTCTTGCGCAAAACCGGCCTCAAGATTGACACCTATTTCTCTGCTTCAAAACTCCGAT
>DASUGI010000051.1:0-24440 GCA_036274115.1 Verrucomicrobiia bacterium | reverse complement strand
GGCGCAAACGCCTCGACTTCGGCACGGGCACGTTTGGCGACATGGGCTGCCACATCTTTGACCCGGTGTTCAATGCACTCGAACTGGGCGCGCCGCTTTCGGTTCGTTCAGAAGGTCCGCCGCCAAACGGTTGGAACTGGGCGCTTGATTCGAAGATTCATTACCAGTTTGCGGGAACAAAATTCACTGCGGACGAGGTTTTGCCGGTCACGTGGTATGACGGCGCTTCCAAGCCTCCCGCCGAGGTCATCGCCCTTTTGGAAAACGACCCGCCGCCGGAAACCGGTTCCATCCTCATCGGCACGGAAGGCGTGATGGCCCTGCCGCACATCGCCAAGCCGATATTGTATCCAGACGCAAAGTTCACTGATTTCAAGTATCCCGACCTGAAAGAACTGGACCACTGGGGCACGTTCGTGAATGCGTGTCTCGGCGAAGGCAAAACCACCGCAAATTTCGGCTACGCGGGACCATTAACAGAAGCGGTGCTGCTGGGCGGAGTCGCTTCACGATTCCCGCAGACCACGCTAGAATGGAATGCGCGAAAGTTGAAGTTCAACCTGAGCGACGCGAATCAATTCATTCGCCGCAGTTACCGCGAGGGCTGGAAGGTTAAAGGTTTGAGCTAAGTCGCCGCACACTGAGGTCATCGGCGAATGGGGTCTTGAACAACAGACCATGGAGGCGTGTAGTCTGCTCCGACGACTCGGTCTGCCTTGATGATTTCGCCATGACCGTCAACGAATCCTACGGCGATTCTCCCATGCAAATGCGTTTGATCCCAAAGTTTCTCGTCTGAGCGGTTGGTCCAGGCGAACCGGTCGGCGGTTAACGCATTCGTGAACCCGTTTGTGAGTGCCCCGTCATAGTAAGCGTAGTCGTTTCCATTCGAGCGGAAGAAACTGGCGTCAAACACCGGAACAAACCTGGCACGATACCAGGGCCGCTCCCGCTCCCGCTGACGGACCACAAGTGGACACATAAAAAGATTGGTGTGCTCAGTTCGCGCCTGGATGCAGTGGCGGAGCCGGATGCCGCCGTGGTTTACTGCGAATGGACGATGGAATTCAAAAACGTCTCCTCCCAGCAACGCGAGGCTCGAGCCCAGGTCGCCGTGCCGCCCGGCGCGGTTGTGTCGCGGGTTACGTTGTGGATCGATGGCGAAGAACGCGAGGCGGCGTTTGGCCCTCGGGCACAAACACGCGCGGCATACCGGGAAGTGGCCGTGGGCTTTCCGGTGCCCGCGAATGGTGGCGTGATGAAAGTGAAACCAGGAATCACCGCGCCGTTGCTCCTGGACTCGACGGAGCGCGGCCAATTCGTCTGTCCGCGCTTCCTGGAACGCAACTTCTCCGTTCCCTCCAGCCTGCGCCACGAACTCTGGATTGCGTCGCCTCAACGACTTTCGATTGGAGAGGTGGAAGCCGCGAAGCCAGTCAGCCCCGAGAAACCATTCACGTTGCGCAACTCCTGGAGCGAGGCCGAGATTTCCCGCACGATCAAAGCGATCACAGTTGATCGAGACGGACAAGTGAAAGACGTCTGGACGGCGGCGGCTGACGGCAATGAATACATTCAGCAACGCATCGAACCAAGTGCCATGGCGGCAATCCGGCGGCTGGTGCTCGTGCTTGATGGGTCTGAAGGGATGGATTCATTTGCCTGGCAACTTTCCGAAGCGATTACCAGCCTGCCGAACCACATCGAACTGAAACTGCTCATTGCCAACGATTCAGCTTCCAGCCGGGACAATCGCGCAACAACGTTCCAACCCGAACGTGTGGACGCGATTCAGCGCCGTTTGAGCCGCGCGCAGTTTCAAGGCGGCCAGGACAATCTGCCAACGCTCCTGGCGGCGTGGGATCTGGCATCCGCTGTCGAAGGCGGCGCCGTGCTTTGGGTGCATGGCCCGACGCCAGTCTTACTCTCGGCGGAAAGCGGTTTGATACAAAGGCTGGAGCGAAACACAACTCGCACCCGTCTTTTCGAAGCGCAAACCGTAGCCGGGCCGGACCGCATTCTGGAAAAACTGGATGGTCGCTCCTCGCTGCGGACTGTGCCGCGCGTAAAGTCATTGCGCGAAGACCTGGCGCATTGGGTTGCACAATGGAACGGCAACGCGCTCCAGTTTGAATTCAAGCGGGAAAAGACAACCACCCGCCCGAGCGGTGTGCAAGGCAGTCGACACATTGAGCGGCTCTGGGCGCGCGATGAAAGCCTGCGTCTGGCGCAAACGCGGAAAACTGAAGAAGCCACGAAACTGGCGGTCAAAAACCAGCTGGTAACGCCGGTATCCGGCGCGGTCGTGCTGGAACGCAAAGAACAGTATGACCGCCACAAACTGACTCCGGCTGGTCCTGAAACGGTTCCCTCCGTGCCTGAACCCACGGCCTTGAGTTTGGTGGGCGTGGGACTTTTGGCGATTGCGATGGCGCGGAAACGCGCGGCGCGCCTCGCACGCGCGAAGAACCCGCCATCGCAGCGCGATCCCGCCTGAATACCTGGACCGGCATCGGGGCGGCCAGGCATGCTTGCGACGGCGATACCAGCAGGCTCAATCAGAGGTATTTTGCCAGAATCGGCCGCAGTTCCGTGATGGTCTTCCTGGGCCAGAGTTTGCGGTCTGTCATGATGGCGTTTTGCAGAGCGGAATGGCACGGCCAGCTCGGTGCTTCGGGAATCTGCGCGATGGTGCGCGCCACAATTGCCTTGGCCGTGGCGGCGTTGCGATGCAGATTGGCGATTACCATTTCCACCGTCACGTGGTCGTGGTCCTCGTTCCAGCAATCATAATCAGTGATCATCGCCATCGTGGCGTAAGCAATCTCGGCCTCGCGCGCACATTTGGCTTCACCGAGGTTGGTCATGCCGATCACGTCATAACCGAGTTTGTGGTTGGTGACGGATTCAGCGCGCGTGCTGAAAGCCGGCCCTTCCATGTTCACGTACGTGCCGCCGTTATGAACCCGGGCTTTTTGGACTCGCGCGGATTTCAGCAGCAATTGCCGCAACTCCTCACAAATGGGGTGCGCAAAGGCGATGTGTCCCACGATGCCCCGTCCAAAGAAGGTGTGCTCGGAGTCGCGCTTGGTGCGGTCGAGAAACTGGTCCACCAGCACGATGTCGCAGGGCCGGTATTTCTTTTGCAACGATCCGACGGCGCTGACACTGATGATCCAGGCTACGCCGAGTGACTTCATGGCCCAGATATTGGCGCGATGGTTCAATTCGGTTGGCAGGATGCGATGCCCGCGGGCATGACGCGGCAGGAAAACGACTTCACGCTTCGCCAGTGTCCCGGTCAACAGTTCATCGGACGGTGGACCAAACGGAGTTTTGACTTTTACCCAGTTCTGATTGGTGAACCCTTCGATGTTGTAAAGCCCGCTGCCACCGATGATGCCGATACGATGTTTCGCCATTGCGGGAATTAACCACGAATGGACCGGAATGAACACGAAAAATCCGGAACGGTGCTCGAGGCATTCGCCGTCGAGAGAAACACAGCGCCGGCTCCTGCGTCTCAAGGCCGCAGGTCTTTCCGACGCCTGATGCAAATCACCTCCCCACCCGCGACACATTTCCTGAGTGCGCAACGGGGATAATCGCTTGACCAACCGAAGGGTCGCAATCATCGTTGGCGCGTGTTTCAACGCATTGCGATTTGTCTTCTGTTGATTGGCGGCACGGTTTTCGGCTTTGCGGCCGATGTCGAGCGGTCCGTCGTTCAAATCCTCATCTTTGCGCAAGACCCGGACTGGACCGCGCCGTGGCGTTTTGACCCGGTTCAACGCGCCACGGGTTCGGGTTTTGTCACCAAAGGCAAGCGCATCATGACCAATGCCCACGTGGTCAGCTGGGCGCGCCAGATCATCGTCCGCAGATACCAGGATCCGAAGCCCTATCTGGCCCGAGTGGAATACATCGGCCACGATTGCGATCTCGCAATCCTGACCGTCGACGAAGAGAGCTTTTTTGATGGGATCGAGCCGCTCGAATTCGGAGAGTTGCCCAAGGTCCGCTCCACGGTGGTCACGTACGGGTATCCGGCCGGAGGCGAAGAGATTTCCTATACGCGCGGCGTCGTTTCGCGCATTGAACTCAGTCCCTACTCGCACATTGGTAACCGCCGTTTGTTGAGCGTTCAGACGGATGCCGCCATCAACCCCGGCAATAGCGGTGGACCGGTGATTCAGGATGACCGGGTGGTGGGGGTGGCGTTCCAGGGAATTTCCGGCCTGGAAAACACCGGCTTTTTCATCCCACCGCCGGTGATTCAACACTTCCTCAAAGATGTTGAGGACCAGAAGTATGATGGTTTTCCGCGGGTGGGAATCAACATTGCCACGCTCCAGAATCCCGCCTATCGCGCGATGCTCAAGATGCCCGACAACAATCAAGGGGTGCGTGTGGACCGCATCCTTCCCAAGGCCGACGCCGCGGGAGTGTTGAAGGAAGACGACGTGATTCTCCGCATCGGCGAGTATCCGGTGGCCAGTGACAATACCATTCTTTACCAGGGCAACCGCGTGTCGTCGCAACATGCCTTTCAACTCGCGCAAAGCGGCGCAAGCGTGCCGCTCAAGATCTGGCGCAACGGGCAGGAGCAGGATGTGAACGTCGTGGTCAAGTCCTTTGCCGAAGATCAGGCAGAGGGCAACCAATATGACATCAAGCCGCGCTATTTTGTGTTCGGCGGGCTCGTGTTCACCCCGTTGTCCCGGGATTATCTCCGCGAGTCGGCACGAGAAGCCACTGAAGGTTCGGGCACCGAACTGACGTACGAACTTTTTTTCCGCTCTCGCGAAGAGCCCGAGACCGTGCGTGAAGAGCCCGTGGTTCTCAGCGGCATTCTAACGGATGCGGTTAATGCCAATTTTAAAATCCGTCAACGCGCCCTGGTAGACACCATCAACGGAATCCGCATCAACAAAATGGCGGATGTGGTCCGGGCCTTTGAGACCAGCACGAACGCCTACGACGTCATCGAGTTTGTCCGCAGCCACCAGTTTGAATGCCTGAATCACGCCGCCGCGGTCCAGGCCAATGCCGACATTCTCAAAACATACGGGGTTCCCAAGGATCGGAATTTATGAGGTTTTTGCTTTTGCTTGTTTCGATGGTTGTTTTGGCCGGGTGTGCGACGCCTGCGGCGAACCAACAGATTCCCACCGCCGAATGGGAAACATCCATCGTGCGGATCGAAGTCTCCCGCAAGGTGTACGACTATTACCAGCCCTGGAATCGACGTAATGACCGTTCCATGAAGAGCGGGCTGGTGGTGGGCGACCGTCAGATTCTGACGACCTGCCAGGACATGTCTGATCACACGTTGATTCGGGTTCAAAAGGACGGGCGCGGCCGGTGGGTGAACGCGACCGTGGTGTGGGTCGATTACTACGCGAATCTGGCCATGCTGACGGCGGATGACGCTGAGTTCTGGAAAGGGCTCAAGCCGGCGGACCTCACCGGCAAGGAACCGACCGAAGGCGCTACCTTGCAGATTGTGCGGTGGCGCGAAGGCAAGCTTGAGAATCGTTCGGCGGAATTTACCCAGTATGCGGTCCGGCAAAGTGAATTCAGTGCCATCAGCCACGTGCAGATGGAGATGGACTCGGAGATCCAGGGAGTGGGTTGGGGCGAGCCGGTGATTTACAACTCGCACGTCGCTGGCATCGTTTCGCAACAGCGGGGTCGTGCCTGTAAAGCCATTCCGACCCCGTTCATCCAGAGAATTCTTGAAGCGCGCCGCGCCGGGACCTATCGGGGCCTCGGTTATTTCCATTTCTATTGGCAACCCGCCGAGAACACGGATTCCCTCAGCTATTTGCGGCTGTCCGGTGAGCCGCGCGGTGTGCTGGTCATCAATGTCCCGGAACGAATCGATGGGCAACCCAGTGTGCTCAAACCGCGCGATATCATATTGCAAATTGACGGGTTCGATGTGGACATCCAGGGTGATTATCAGGATCCCGAGTTCGGCCAGTTGATGCTGGAAAATCTGGCCACCCGCGGCAAATGGGCGGGCGACGACGTCAAACTCAAAATTTGGCGTGATGGGGAGCCTCTTGAGGTGACCTATCGGTTGCCAAAGTATGATTACTCGCACTCAGTCGTGCCTTTTGGCGTTTACGATCACCCCCCGGAATATCTGATCCTGGGCGGCCTGGTGTTTCAACCGCTCACCTATCCCTACTTGCAGCGCTGGGGTTCGGAATGGGAACGCCGTGCGCCGTTTCGCCTCACTTACTACACACCCGATGAGGCAACGAAGGACCAACCTTCCATTGTCGTGCTTTCGCAAGTGCTGCCCGACCCATACAACATCGGTTATCACGAGCAACGCTATCAGGTGTTGCAAAAGGTCAATGGCCGGAAAGTAAACACCCTGACCGATGTTCGTGAAGCCCTGAAGCAACCGAAGGACAAGTTTCACATCCTGGATTTTCAAGCCGGCGAATCTGCCCAACGCGTCGTTCTGGGCGCAGATGGTGCAGACAATGCCGCCACCCAACGGGTGCTTCAACGCTATGGCATTCAGGATGAGTTCTTTATAGCGCCGTCGACCGGAAGCAAATAGCTTATTGTCATCATAAAAACTCCTTGGCAAATGGGCCGTTCGGCCTAATAGTTCCCACCAGCCCATCCAACCAGGCGGTCAGCCGGATGGCTGCCGAATGATTGGACGAGGAAAACAACCATCCAAGAAAGGTTAGTTAGTTATGAAACTGATTAAACTCACGGTCGTTGCCCTGTTTGCTTGTGCCTTGATGGCAGGAACGGCGTTCGCGCAGGAGAAGACCTGCTGCGAGAAAGCCAAGGCCGAAGGCAAGGATTGCGCTCACAAGTGCTGCGTCGAAGCAAAGAAAGACGGCAAGACCTGCGAAAAGTGCAATCCCAAGAAAGCAGATAAGAAGGAAGATAAGAAGAAATAGATCGTTCGGCTTTCAAGGCAGGCGACCGGCAGTGCCGGTCGCCTTTTTGTTTTTGCAGGGCCATCAAAACCGCCCTCCAACTGTCGCCCGGATTTTGGCTTGGTCGCCTCTCGGCGTCTTGGTGTAATCCACGCATGTCATCGGTTCGCCGCGCGGTCATTGATGTCGGCACGAATTCCGTAAAGCTGCTCGTGGCCGACGTCTGCGGTCATGAAGTCATCCCGATTCGCGAAGACAGCAAACAGACGCGACTGGGGCGCGGTTTCTTTGAAACCCATCGTTTGCAGCCGGAAGCCATTACCAAAACCACCCTGGCGGTGGCTCGATTCGCCGCTGACGCTCGCGCTCTTAAAGCTGAAAGCATCCGAGTCATCGGCACCAGCGCCGCTCGTGATGCCATCAATCCAACCGACTTGATTTCCGCGATTCACGATGCGACCGCGCTTCCCCTCGAAATCATCTCGGGGGAACGGGAAGCTGACTGGGCCTTTCAAGGCGTAACCACCGACCCGAGTTTGGCTCAAGTGCCTTTGCTCCTGCTGGACGTGGGGGGTGGCAGCACCGAGTTCATCCTCGGTCAAGGCGAACAAAAGCACTTTCGCCACAGTTTCCGCATCGGGACTGTGCGCTTACTGGAAACAATTCCTCCCAGCGACCCGCCGACGCCGCAGGAATTCAGCGAAACCCGACAATGGATTCGCGATTTTATCCAAAAGAAGATTGTGCCGGAACTACAACCAGCATTGCGGCGCGAGGTCGAGTTACATGCCGGGCACAAACCAGTGGAACTGGTGGGCACCGGTGGCACCACCAGCATTCTTGGGCGAATGGAAGCGCAATTGGACGATTACGACCGTGCGCGCATTGAGGCCACGCGGTTGAGTCTTGATCGCGTGCGCTGGCACTGCGAGCACCTTTGGAGCTTACCACTTTTGCAACGGCAGAACATCGTCGGGCTGCCTCGAAAACGTGCCGACGTGATTCTCGCGGGCGTCGCGATTTTTGAGGCGGTGATGGAATGCCTGGATTTCAACGAACTCCGGGTGAGCACGCGCGGATTGCGCTTTGCCGCCGTAATGAGCGAGCCGCCGGTGGTTTCAGCGCCGGAAGAAAGTCTGAGCCAATGAACCGCGTTCCGTGCGCACCACCGCACCGGTTCGCACGTTGTGACGCTCCGGCCAGCCTTGCGGCAGTTCCAGCACGTACTGAATGTTCCAGGATTTGGACGAAACCCCATTGGTATCGCCCGGGTCAAGTTTGGCGAACTCTTCAATCACACCGTCAGGATTGATGTAGGCCGCCGTGAGCGGGACAGTGCAATTGCGCATGTAGAAGTTCCTCGGGCCCGGCCGGTCGAACACGAACAGCATGGCCTCGTTCTCGGCCATGTTGGTACGGAACATCATGCCTGTGGCGATTTCAACGGGTTTCAGCGCCAGCTCCGTTTTCAATTCCTCGGCACCCAACCACACTTTGATGATAGGCAATTTCGGTTGGGCATGCGTGAGATGGCCAAAAACCGGATCGATCTCGGGCTTTGCCGCCGGGCTGTTGTTCGCCGCGCTGTTTGCCGAATTGCCGCAGGCGGTCAGGAGTGTCGCCGTCAGCAACGCCAGAATTCCTCCCGCCCAAATGAATTTGAAGGCTTTCATCAGAGCCGTCCGTTGTCGATCAATCGGGTCTTGCCCAAAAACATCGCCAATGCCATGTGCGTGCCGCGTTGAACTTGTTTCACGGGTTTCAGGGTATCCGAATCGAAGAATTCCACATAGTCCAATCGTGCGTCCGCCGCCGTACGCACCATCCTGGCAACGGCAGCCTTGAGCCGGGCTGCCGGCTTGGGTTTTGCCCTCACCGCATCCTTGGCCATTTTAATCGACCGCGACAGGACCGTGGCTTGAGAGCGCAGGTCACCGCGCAGGTATTTATTGCGCGAACTCATCGCGACACCATCGGCTTCACGAACGATGGGGGCAACGACGATTCTCAAGGGGAAGTTCAGGTCAGCGACCATGCGTTTGATGACCGCCGCTTGTTGCCAATCTTTCGCTCCGAACACCGCCACCTCCGGCAAAACCAGGTTAAACAACTTGGCGACGACCGTGGTTACGCCGCGAAAATGGGTGGGGCGGGAATGCCCCTCCATGCTGCGCGAAAGCGATTCTTCGACAACGTAAGTGCTGTATTTGCCCTCAGCTTTCCCGGGATACATCGTCCCGTCCGAAGGCACAAACACGACGTCGGCGCCGACCCCCCGGCAGAGTTTCAAATCACGCTTCAAGTCGCGCGGATAACGGGACAGGTCTTCGGTGGGCGCAAATTGCGTCGGGTTGACGTAGATGCTGACCACGACCTGTCCGGATTTGCCAACCCGGCGCCGCGCCCCACGGATGAGGCTCAGGTGTCCTTCGTGCAAGTAACCCATCGTGGGCACGAGCCCCACTTTCACGCCGCGTTTTCGCCAGCGTTGAGCAAGACGCTGCATGGCTGCGGGCGAGCGTAGGATTTGCATGGGCAGGCCAGCGAAAGTTTACTCAAAATCGTAAACCACGACTTTCTTGCACGTCCGCTTGAAGACCTTCTCCACGAAATCGACGTGCAGCGGGTGCACCTGGTAATCGTCCTGCGCTTTCTTGTCCGGGAAGGTGAGATTCAGGGCGACTTGATAAGTTTGGTCCACCACGGGTCGGTGACTGCCCACCATGCGGCCGACATGAAACTGCAGCACGCCCGGAATGGGCTTCAGATATTGATTGGCGCCGGCAATGAGTTCCTCCGCGGCATTCGGCTGCGTCGGATCGGTCCAGAAAATGACGACATGCGAAAACATGGTGCGGATTGTCGTTGTCGGGGAAGCCGACGCAAGCGGAATCTACTTCGCTTTACTAACAAAGCTGAGAAACAGCTTGTCCCTGCAAACCGGCTTGGGGTAAACAGTGGCCACACGAATCCAAATCGATCCGTAAGAAACATGAAAACCCATGACCTAAGGATAGTCCAACGGTTCGCCACAGCACTTGCCGTGGTCCTGTTTACCAGCAACGCGCTGAGCGCCGAAGACGCGCCTCCGGAGAAGAAGAAATGGGAAACCACCGCCGCAGCGGGATTGACCATTACGGACGGGACCAAGGACACCCTGCTTGTGACGGCCGGAATAAACGCCAGTCGCAAATGGGAGAAAGATGAATTCTCGCTGGGCGTGGCGGGAGGTTACGGCCAGGACGACAATAACCCGGCGAAAACCAACAGCGCCAACACCGAGTTCATTTCGGCGTTTGCTCAGTACAACCATTTATTCACCGAACGATTTTACGGTGGCATCCGTCTGGACTTCCTGTACGACGGCATCGCCAACCTGGATTACCGCGTCACGATTTCGCCGCTGGCGGGTTATTACTTTGTTAAGACCACCAATCATACCTTCGCCGTGGAAGTCGGTCCGGCGGCCGTGACCGAAAAATATCAGGGGGAAAGTTCCGATACCTACTTCGGCATCCGCTTCGCCGAGCGGTCGGAGCACAAGATTTCAGCCAGCACCAAGATCTGGCAGTCGGTCTCATACGTGCCGCAGGTGGATCGCTGGGCCGAGAATTATGTCGTCACGGCGGAGGCGGGCATTGACACCGCCATCACGAAGAAATGGAGCTTGCGGGTGGTGTTGCAGGACGTTTACACGAGCGAACCCGGGCCGGGCAGCGAGTACAACGAACTGCGCTTGATTGCCGGCACGGCGTATAAGTTCTGAGTTTGGATTACTGAGTGGCGGCCTGGGGATGGGCTTCATCGGTTCCACGGATGAAGCTGCCGACGTATTTCTTCCGAGGGACCCACTCAGCGTGGCCATCGCCAAAAACCACATTGCCACCATCCGCTCCATGATTATCCGTGGGCTCCGGAAAATCCTCGAATTTGCGGCTTTGGTCGGCGTCACCGGCCCTGGCCGCATCATCTTCGTCGTAAATCACCCACACATCGGAAGGACTGGCCCGCTGCCCTCGAAAATCATATTTACCGCCGGACTGGGGGGTGCTGTAAATGTGCGAAGTCGTGGAACGCTGGGTTTTGCGAACATTTGTTTTGGCATCCGAAAAGGTTCCATTCTGGCCGCAGAAAAACCCGGCGACTTCATAGCTCGTGCCTCCGGCCGCATTGAGGGAACTGCCCGCCGCAGTCTTACCGGCCGCATTTTCTCGAAGGCTTTTGACGTACCGCGTATTGCCGTGCATGCGATCGGTATAGAGTTGCACCCCGGTAAGGTTGGGCGTCTGGGGCCCGGGATCATTCGGCAACAGCGTGACGTAATCTTCGATCACTTCGTTCCTGGTCGACGGACACACGAAGCTCTTCAGGTTTGATACATAACGTGGGAAAAGCCAGTTCAGGTCATCGTCCGCATAATTGGCCACTCCGCTGAGCGCGCCCTTGTCATCATCGTCGGCGTACATCTGACTGCCGATCCCCATTTGCTTTTCGCTGTTCAGGCAATAAACCCGTTGTGCCTTCAACCTGGCTTTGCTTAATGCCGGCAAAAGCATCGCCGCCAGAATAGCGATAATGGCGATGACCACTAATAATTCAATCAAGGTGAAACCAAATAACCGGTTCACGCCAAAACCCCCGCGCTGAGCGCCTTTTCCGTCCATCACTTTCATAATCGTATTTTCAAACAACTCAACCGATGCCGCGCCATTCTCGTCGCGCAGCACCCTTTAACATGTCTTGGGTCCTGATCAGTAGGCGCGGCGAACCCGATAAAATTTGGCACCATCACCGGGGTTTATGGCAATACTCGAACTGAACGTGCCAGCCGAGGGTGACGTAATCGTCGCCCCAAGATCTTCATAGGGGCCAGCAACGCTGGAGGCCGCTTGCACCACAAATTGACCCGCCTGATCAGCCGCATTTGCGGTGAACTGGACCACGGCATTACCACCCACGCGTTGAATCGACGTAATCACCGGCGACGCCAGGCTGATCACTCGTAAATTGTCATAGATGACATAGTTCTGAATCGTGCCCATGGAATCGAAGGCATCTTCATACCCCAGCATGATATTGCCGGAAGTGTACGGTGTCGCATTGGTGTAACTGAGAATCACCGACTTGTTGATGCGTAGCGTGATCACGTCGCCCACTTTACTGAGTTCCACGTCGGCCCAGACAGCATTGTTGCTCGTGGCGTTAACGGCGGGGCTGCCGGCGACTGCCCAGGGAGGCGATTTGAAGACACCGGAAAACGCGGAGACATTGGCCCCGGCCGTGAGCGCGGTGGGATTGTTCCCGGCGGTAGTGGGGGAACTATAGTTGGCGTAGCTCGGCGCTGATTGGCCGTCCGTTTCCACGGCATAAAAGATTCCGTCAAAGGTCCAGCCCGCGGGAACACCGCCACTACGCCACCAGTTCGTCTTCGTGCCGGAGTGGTTTATTCCAAAGAGCGCGAATTCAGTGCTCGATCCTCCGGAAACCATGTTGAGAATCATATCGAACTTCAGCGCAAAATTGCCGCTGAAACTCTGACCGACCGGATAAAGGTTCAACGCCGCCGCCGACGCATCCTGATCCTTGTTGACGGTCAAAAACAATCCCAGAGTGTCTCCGCCACCGTGAGGCGAGGGAACAATGTTCTGACCGCTATAATCAAAGCCGAAGATCGCGGTGTAATCGGGCACATCGTTGTTGGCGGCATGGAACAAACTCCAATTCGCTGAAGTGTCCGCATTGAAATCATCGGCAAACAGAACCGTTTCGGGGGGACCATCCGAGTCAACCAGCGTTACCGATGCCGATCCCGACGCGCTGACCGCATAGTCAGGGCTCGACCCGATCGTCACTGTTGCGGTTTCATTGCCTTCATAAAGACCGTCCTCGATTGGGAAGATACTGAAGTTCGTTGATTGAATTCCGGGCTCGAAAGTTAAAGTGTTGGTTGTGAAATAGTCGGTGTCAGAAGTGGCTGACCCCGCAAATGACAGATTGATGTTAAACGAGGGAACATTGGTGCTGCCCAGACGAGTAATGCGGAAGGTGGCAAAATCATTGGTCCGCTCAAACATTTGCCGGGAAACGTTGGTAATCGCGAGCGCCGGAGGTTCATTGTCAACGATTTGAATCGTAGCGATCCCGGCGCCGGTGTAATCGGGGCTCGGGTTGATACTCATCTGTATGATTTCAGTGGCTTCCGCGATCGTATCGTCCACGATGTAAACCGGGATATTGGTGGCCGTCGCCGTCGCGCTGAAGGTAACCGTCCCTGAAAGCGTTCCACCCAGGTCGTTCGTGTAGTCTATTCCGTTGTCGGCGCTACCGCTCATGGAATAGGAGACGGTCAACGGCGCGCCGGACGAAGAACGCGTAACCGTGAACACACCGGGAGATGAACTGCCCTCGGTGATTTGTACCTCAGCGTTGGTCCCGTAAGGGGTATTACGAACCGTCACCACGTTCGCAAAGTTCGTGATCCGGATATTGTCGAACAAAATGAATAGCAGATTGGTGGACAGCGGATCCGTAGAGGCATTCCCGTTGATATCGAACGCGTTGAAAAGAATATTCTGCCCTCCCAGAGTCCCGTTAGTACTGAAATCGATCGCGGCAATAGGGACGTCGTCGATGCTGTAAGTGATGATGTTGGCTACCCTGGTAAGCGCGACATCGTGCCATTTCATTCCTTGTACGCCCGCTGGTGTCACCAGTCCCGTTTGAGCCGGGAACAGGTTTGTCTGAGCCTCCGGCACTGACTGCGCAGGAAAATTCGTCGTGTAGTAAGCCTGCGTATTGTTTCGCGTGGTCACATTGACGTAAGCCGCGTTCCCGTCCGGAACGCTGGTGTAGGATACCGGGGTGTAAATCCGGTAATCCGCAGCAGAACCCCCGTCAGTCGTGGCACCGATGAACACGCTATCCACTACACCGGCGGACGCGCTCGCAATTTGCGGGGCCGTACCCGCCGTGCCGAAACCGGCACCTCCCACGATGGTCGAGCCATTTCCGCTCCTCGGGTAATTGAGCCACATGTCGAACCGCATCTCAAAATTCTCAGTGATGGCAAAACCACTCGGGCTGACGCTCAACCCGTATCCAGCCACGCTCCCGGCTTGAGTGAGCGGGTCCATGTTGGGTTGAAGAATCATGCCTCGCGTGGTTCCCCCCAAGGAATGCGGTGCGGAGGGAATTCCCGCCAGACTGTAATCGAAAAAGAAGTCGGCCATATTCGCACCGAGGAGAGCGTTGACCTGCCAGTTTGGCGTGTCATCCGCATCAAAATTTTGTGAATAGACCTGGTTCTGAGCAGTTGCCGCCACCGTCGAGCAGGCCAGGGCCACAATGACCGCCAAAAGGATAGGTTGAGTACACGGATTTGCTTTCATATTTTCGCTTGCAGAGCTTCAGGTTTGTGTTGCGACGACCACTGGTTGCATTCCCGGCAACCGCCACTATTTCGTCGCTTATACCTATGAAGTAACTCTCCCGCTTCAGATTTATCAACAAAAAATACCGGGGTTCTCGCCGATGGCTACCGAGACCGACACGGGCCAAAGCGGCGCGACGGCTCGGTCCGAACTTCATTACTTCCAAAGCCACCGTGGCGGCTGGCCTATCAGGTTGCGACCTACCGCCAATACCGTGCCGCTTCAAACTTCAAACGTCCCGGAAAGTTCGAAAGTTCTGGGCCCGCTCTGAGATGAATCCTTGATGCGCTGGGAAACCCTTTCGGCGTAAACCATCTAAAAATTACAATGCGGCGAGCGAGGCGAGACCGACTGCTGGCGCGGGAATCAGATGGCGACAATCAACCTGAACGGTCAATGCTGCACAGCAGTGGATAGTTGCCACCCGGGTTGTGATGCGTGGACGAGAAATCCCCGCGTGGGAAAATTCCCGTTTACACAGTTTTGCAGAAGAGACCGGATCAAGGAGGGCAGGAAGTGCGCTCTCGGAGCCACTTCCAATCCGGGTCAAGCCCCGAACTGCCCCAAGCCGTTCCGCCGCCTCCGCTCTTCACATCCTTGGCATACGGGACGTTTTTAAGACCAGCGGTTCGGTCGCTAGTGTTGTACATCCACTTTCTATATTCAACGTGACCGTCAGCAAATGAAAAGGCATTGCCGCCACCACAATGGTAATTGGCAGGAACGTTCGGATAACTTGGAGTGTCCAAATTGCATTGTAAGTACCCGTCCTCCATGGTGTACATGCCCTCGTCGCAGAAAACCCAGACGTTCGCGACTCCCATCCGGTTCAAATCGCTCATTTTATAGAATTTCCTCCATCTCGTGGGATTAAGCATATTATCCATGGACTGCTGCAGGCCCGGTATTAAGCGGAACAAATCACCTACCATCGCAGGATTCATTGAGATGCTGCGGATACGATCCCCATTGTCGGAAGGAATTTTATCGCTCGGACATTTGTAAACCATAACGTTGTTTACATAAGGGCCCAGCACATTGGTTCTGTAAGCTTCAATGGTAATGTTCGCCCACTGGCTTTCCCAACCTACCTCACCGGGACACCAGCCGATTGACTGCCCGTTATACCGCGCACCGACTGGCGCGGTGGGAACCAGGTAATCATCGAAATCGTTGCTGTACATCGTACAGGCGATCGTAATCTGGTGCTTGTTGCTGATGCACTGGGTGCGTTGAGCCTTGCACTTGGCTTTGGCTAGTGCCGGCAAAAGCATCGCCGCCAGGATGGCGATGATGGCAATAACCACCAGCAA
This sequence comes from Verrucomicrobiia bacterium, assembly GCA_036274115.1. Taxonomy (GTDB): domain Bacteria; phylum Verrucomicrobiota; class Verrucomicrobiia; order Limisphaerales; family JADLHS01; genus JADLHS01. The sequence continues at coordinate 8,783 of DASUGI010000051.1, read as the reverse complement.
TTCAATCAGGGTGAAGGCGCCACGTCGTCGCAACGGGTTTGGAGGTTGGTCGAACATTTATTTCACTTTCGATTCAGTCGAAACTCGCGTAACTCGGGGCGACCCGCAAGCGCGAGTCGCCCCTGCCGTGCTTAATTATGTTTCAGCCGGAAGAACAACATTGTGTTCGTCTTCGGCACGGTCACCACGAAGTCTGGATTCAATCCGGAGAAGATTCCAAACGGATAATTCGTATACGGCCCGGTCACGAGACCGGCCGCCTGCAGCGCAAACGAACTGGCGGTGTCCGCCGGATTGGCCGTGGTAAAGCCCATCGCCACGCTGGTGGACAGGTTGGTGACACCCGTGAAGGAGTACGGCTGGAACGTGTCGCTGACCGTCAAGGTGCCCGCCACCTCAACGCTGCCGAACGCATTGGCAACCAGACAGGTATAAATACCGGCATCTGCCGCGGTAACATTGCTGATGCTCAGGCTGGCGGTCGTAACACCGCCATAATGCGCGTTGTTGGCCAGGTTGACGCCATTGGTCCGCCACTGATAAGTGGGAGGTGCATTCCCGGAGGCAACGACCGTGAGGAAGGCAGTATTGCCGTACGCCGCGTTGGTGTTGGCCGGGGGAATGATGACTTCGACAAGGGTGACCAGGTTGGTAACCGCTCCCGCCTGATCACTCCACACCGAGACGTAGTTGGTACCGCTTTGAATGTCATCAACCGTGATGCTGGCCGTGCCACTCGTGGCGGCGAATACATTGGTCGCGATACCCAGGGTGGGCCTGACGTTCTCGCGAAGCCCCGCCGCGAGGCCGTTGGTGCTGCCCACATACCACGTATTGGTGAGCGGGTTGGACGCATACATGGCTCCTGAACTAAGCGAGAAGCTGGCACCCTGAGTGACAATAAGGCCCGCGACCGGCTGATTCGTCCACGGGATGAACGGAGAAAGCTCCACGACGCGGATGTTCGAGAAGTAGACGAAGGCGCTGTAATCGCTGATGTCGCGATTTGGGTCCAGATATCCGAGCATGGGCGTTCCCGCGAACGGAGCAATCGGATTTTGAGCCCCTGCGGGAGGCGTGAGGATACTGGAGCTGAAGATCGCTTGTTGGGCAATTTTGAGCGTGAGGTTGGTTTGGCGCGTCAGTTCCAGACTCACATCCACCCACGCGTTAGCCGGAGCGCCGCCGTTGGCGTTGATGCCAGAAAAGGGCGGATTTTTTAAGATGCCGTTTTGGGCGGCCCCGCCGAAGGCATTGTTATTGGCACTGACCTGATCATTGGGCACGCCTCCATTGTTAAAGACGTTGGTAACACCAGTATAAATCCCGGGGAAGGACTGATGCGCGTTGGTGTAGGGCACTTGAATGGGTTGTCCGCTACTTACCACGGCAGCATTTGTGCCGATGAAAAAGTTGGTGGTGAATGGAATCGGCTGCCGGTTCGTGTTAATACCATTTTCATCGTAAACAGGCATAATCCATGGCGGAGAGATAAACATGTCATAATCAGCCGGAGTGATTGAACCGCTTGCCGCTCCGATGGCGCACCACTGGCCGTCCGCGTTAATCGGCCGGGCGCCCGTGCCATCCCCACGCGGGTTAATGTCCAGTCGCCAATTGACGTTCGTACCAAAATGGTTGATGCCAAAGGCTGCAAATTCCCTGGCTGGAGTACCAATCGTCGGGTTGTTAAGCCCGAAATCATAAAGATGGAGGTACATATCGAAGCGCAACGCATAGTTGCCCTGGAACACCATGAAATTGCTGCCATCCCACGGTACTCCGGGAATCTGCGGGTAAATGTTGACACCCGATTCACCAGCGAAGCCAGGGTCCTTGTTCACGGTCACCCTCAGGGCAGTGTTCCAGTTGTTGGCGACCATGGTTTGGGACTGAGGTACGGTGACAAAGCCGTTGTTTTGATTCGGATTGTTGACCTCATCGCCAAACGCAACTGTGTACTGATGCGGTACGGTGGCGGAGTTGTCGTAATTGCTGATCACTATCGGAAGCGTCGGACTTGAATCCAGATTGATGCTGCCATACACCACCGTCCAGTTCGTGCTATCGAACGCGTTGGTGAGCGGATTGGACCAGAGAACGACTTCTCCACCCACAGCATTGTCGAATTCATTCAGTGTGAGTGACGTGGTGGAGACTGAGTACGGATAGTTTTCAGCGCTGACGACGTTCGTCGTGCTGGGAGGATTGCCCAGGGCAACGGTATTGGTAAGGTTGATTACCACCTGCAAGTTGGTCCTGGTGAGTCCGGTATCGGTGTGCTTCACCGGGTTGCCAATCATTGCAAAATTAGTGACGGCACCAGGGGCGAAAGTGATGCCCGGGGAGCCATCAACCGGTAACGCTCCGACGAAATTCTGAGCTCCCGCAGTGAAATCCACACCCAAATTAGCCTTGAAGTTTGCCCCGGCTGCCGGCGCCAGGTAATTGATGTTTGTTACGGTAAAGGTTCTTCCCACAACGGGATTGACGGCATCGTTACCCGGACCGTTGGTGTCGCCAAGACGTGTCACAACGAACCGGGCATAATCATTAGGAATCCCACGATTCATGCCTCCGAGAGTTGCCGGGGCTGCCGCTGACAACAGGAGCAATTGCGGGCCCGTATTGAGGATTGCGATATTACCGGCAATCGGCGAAGCAGAATAATTGGTGCCGCTCAGCAACCGCACGCTGAATGATAACGTCGGTCCGCTAACCGGAATAGCCGTAGGGGTTACTTTCACATCGACATTCCAATTGGGCCCGTTCGACCCTGCAAAAACACCAGCCGGGAACAGAACGCCATTCGGGAAGATCGTTACACCATTGGGCGTCTCATTGGTGTTAATCGTGTAATTGTTCGTATAAACGGCCGTTCCCGAACGGACAAAGCCCACAAAGGTGGGCCCGGTAGAAGTCGTGTCACTTGTGGTCAGGCTGATGCGGAACACGCCAGGAGTCGGCGTACCCGCGTTAACCGTGTTATTGACGTAATTCTGCGAGGCGTTGGGGTTGACGATGGAAACGGATGCGTTGAGCGGAGGAAGGATCAATTGAAAAGTTCCGTTGGTACCAGTCCAGTCGTTGCTGGTAACACAGGTGGTTGTGAGGCCGAGAGAGAAACAACGCAAAAGACCCTGACCGGAACTGATAACCCAAAGATTGTTCGCCGGATCCCAATCCATACCGCGAGAATTTCCAGTCTCAGCTCCTACCCCGGTGATTCCAGCCGGCGCCGTAAAGGGAAAAGTTCCCTGATCGATTCCAAAGATCGTGCCGTCATTCGGAATGCCATTGGTCAACGATGCCAGGGTGACGCCGTTGTTGATATCAACAGAAGCGATGAACCTGCCATCAGGGGAAACTCTGACGCCTGCGTATGTACCGCCAGCGGAACCGCTACCGCGGGTGCCTACCCATGGGTCGGCGGCCGTACCGGCGGGTGGATTGTTGAAGGGTGGATTGACCCCTCCGGTATACAGCCAGTTCGTAGCACTTTGAGCCGCTTGTTGAATCGTTGCGTTTACCGGGTCGCCAGTAATGCCATTGGTAGTTGGTACGGGCGCGAGAATCTGGAGGTTGGGGTTGGAAGCATTGGCACGGCCAAAAGCGCAATAAACCTTGCCGTCGTCGCCGACATCGCCTTCCGTGCGCAAATTCGCGATACCGTCCAAACCAAACGTGTAGGAATAGTCGGGTCGCTTGTTCCAGGGCAACGGCCCGGATCCAATGTTGTATCTGAAGACATTGTTGAATGAGCCCGCCGTGGTCAGCGGACCCTTGATGGAGTTGGTGTCGGCAGGTGCCGCCATGCCGGAATCAAATGTATAAAGCACCAGATTTCCTTCAGCCAATGAGCCTTTCATGATGGCACACCCGAAAAAATCGCCGTGGATTCCCGCATTCGGCGCCGCCGGCAGTCCGATGATGGAAAGCACAAGGTTGGAAGTGCTCAAGTCAGGGCTGAATTGCAAGAGCGCCGCATTGGCCGTGGAAAAATCGTTCACCAGGAACGTGCCGTCGTCATTGGCGCGAACCCGCCACGGTCCGTTGGCACCACCAAGAGCAAAAAATGAGGAACCGACCGGCCCTTTCACGTATGTCTGATCGGAATTGAGAAGATACAACCCTTGTCCTTTAGGCCCGCTGGCCTGTGAACCGGGCGTACTGTTGCCGACCACGAGACGACCGAAGTTCGTTCCAATTGCTGCATTCTTATTGACGGCCACACCCCGCGGCGAGTTCCAGACCGAATTCGAATAGGTATACACCCCAACCGCATCTGAACTGATTATCGAAGGAACTCCTGTCCCTTGCTTATAGCAGCTGATTCTGTAGCTCGTGTGGTTGCCCAGGTGAAAATAGTTGGAGCCTTTCGGCAGCACGCCGAGGTCCAGAACTGAGGAGTCCTCGAACGTGACTGTGACGGTGGCCCCCTCTTCGTTCATGATGAACGAAACATCGCCTGCCCCATTCGTGCCGGTGACTCCTGAGGCATACGGGTGAGCATGAACCACCGCCGTTGCGGCCAGCAGACAGGCGGCACTAAACAAAGCCTTTGGTGAAAGTAGGAGAGGAGTCTTTTTCATATCTGGGTTCGGGGTTGGTCAGGTTGCGCTACTGCTTGCTTCGACTGGGTTTGCCGGGTCGGGCGTCTCCGAGAACGCAAGGTGCGTGCCCACCAAACGACAGGACGGCGTCGAAGGATCTTTCTGCATGTGTGAACGTCAGAACTAAACCTCCCCGAACTCCATTGTGCAATAAAAAAAACCTACACGAATATGCGGGCATTGGGTGACACGGAATGTCCCCCGGCTTGTCAGAATTCTCTGGCTAATGCCGAACAAATGGGTCAATGTTCCACACATCAATGAGCGAGCTCCAAACCATCACGGAAACGCTCGAACGCGCCGCCCGGCGTCGACGCACTGAACACGCCCTGCGCGGGCTCTGGGTCGGGCTGCTGATTGGGGCTCTCCTCTGGCTCGTAGCCTTGACCGTTTTTAAACTCGCTCCCATTTCGGCCTCAATCCTCCTCTGGTCCGGACTTGCCGCTCTGGCTTGTCCCCTCGGGGGCGTGGTGTTTGGCTTCTGGCGCAAACCTGGCCTTTCTGAAACCGCGCGTTGGGTGGACGTGAAGCAAAACCTCAAAGAGCGCATGAGCACCGCGCTCGAAGTTGCGGAAAAGGAAAACTCTGGCACGTGGCGCGACCTGGTCATGCACGACGCCGTCACGCATGCCAATGAAATCGATCCACGCCGGCTCGTGCCGCTTCATCTGACGAAAGCCGCGCGCTGGGCAGTGCTCGTACTTGCGCTCGCCGCTGGCCTCGGCTTCGTGCCCGAATACCGCAGCAAGGCCTTTGTGCAAAAACAGGCCGACGCCCAAGTCATCAAAGAGGCGGGAAAACAAGTTGCCGATTTAACCAAACGCGAGCTGCAGCAACGCCCGCCGGCACTGGAGCAAACCAAGAAATCTCTCGAAGCCGTCTCCGAACTGGGTGAGAAGCTCGAGAAAATGTCGCTGACGCGCAGCGACGCTCTCAAGGACCTCGCCAGCGCCAGCGACAAACTCAAGAACGAGTTGAAGGACATGGCCAAAGACCCGGGACTCAAAAAGCTCGAAGAAACCGCTCGTTCTTCCGGCCAGGCCCAAACGGCGACCGGACTTCAAAAGCAAATGGAGTCGTTGCAAAAGCAGCTAAGTTCGCAAGCCGGCAATCCCGAAGCCCTGGACAAGTTGCAGAAGAATCTGGAGAAACTGCAAGCCGCTGCCAAAGCCATGGCCGACAAAACCGGAGAAGCCGCCGAGGCCGAGCAACAGAAGCTTTCGGCCGCTCTTTCCGCCCTGTCTCAAGAAGCCGCAGAAGCCGGAGTGCAGCTGCCCGACCTCAACGAGGCGATTGAAGCTCTGGCTGCCAATCAGACCGACCGCTTCATGAAAGAACTCGAGGCCGCGCTGACGGACCTCGAAAAGCTGCGCGACATGAAGCAAAAGCTCGAGGCCATGCAGGCACAGGCCGAAAAGTTGGGCAAGGACCTCGCCGAACAACTTAAGAATGGCCAGGCCGAGGCCGCCGCCGCCACGCTCAGAAAACTCTCGGAGCAATTGAAGTCCGCCAATCTGAGCCAGGAGCAGCAACAAAAGATTCTCGATGAAGTCGCCAAAGCACTGCCCGAAGCCCAGGAATACGGCAAAGTGGCTGACCTGTTGAAGCAGGGCACAAAACAGATGCAGCAGGGTGACAAGTCCAACGCTTCGCAATCTTTAGCTGACGCGGCGAAGGAACTGGAAGATCTGTTGCAACAAATGAACGACGCCCAGCAAATGATGGCGGCGCTCGATAGTCTTGATAAAGCCTCCATGTGCATCAGCCAGTGCAAGGGTTGGGGACAATGTCAGGGGACCAGGCCAGGTTACAATCCATTTGCCAAGAACGGAATGGGGCCCGGCGTGGGCACTTGGGGCGAGGAAGGCGGCGAATGGGTGGACAGCTACGACGATGGCACAGGCAACATCGACCGCTCGGCACTTAATGATCGCGATCAAGCCGGCCGCGGCCAGACCGACCGCGAACAAACCGACAATTCCGACCGGCTTCAACCCACCAAAGTCAAAGGTCAGTTCACGCCGGGCGGCCAGATGCCCAGCATCACCCTGAAGGGCGTCAGCATCAAAGGCACGAGCCAGGTCGCCTACGAAGAAGCCGCCGCTGCTGCCCAGTCCGATGCGCAAAGCGCCCTCAGTCAGGAAAAAGTCCCGCGCGCCTACCAGGGCGCGGTGAAGGATTACTTCGACGATCTCCCCAAAAAGTAGCGAAACGTTCCTTGCGTTAGAACGTTACATCGTGACAACGTCTCCGGAAGAATCGTTGTTACGCTGTAACGTTTTGCCATTTTAACGGTCAAACAAACCATGAGCACCGAAACTCAAATCACCCAGTTCAGGGACAACTACGCCGCCCTCCAGTCGGAAATCGCCAAAGTCATCGTTGGCCACAGTGAAATCGTCGAAAGCACCCTCATCGCGCTGTTTGGCGGTGGACACGTGCTGCTCGAAGGCGTGCCCGGCCTTGGCAAAACCCTCCTCATCCGCACGCTCGGCGAAGTGCTCGACATGCCGTTCAGCCGCATTCAATTCACGCCCGACCTCATGCCCGCCGACATCCTCGGCACGAATCTCGTCATGGAAAGCGACACGGGCCGACGCGAATTTCAGTTCCAACGCGGCCCAATCTTCGCCCATCTCGTTCTCGCCGACGAAATCAATCGCGCCACGCCCAAGACTCAATCCGCCATGCTCGAAGCGATGCAGGAAAAACAGGTCACCGCCGGCGGCGAACTCCGCAAGCTCACCGAGCCCTTCTTCGTCATGGCGACGCAAAACCCGATTGACCAGGAAGGCACGTATCCATTGCCCGAAGCGCAGCTCGACCGCTTCTTCTTCAAAATTCTCGTCGGCTATCCCAGCGCGGCAGACTTGAACGAAGTCATCAACCGCACCACCACCGGCACGAAAGCCGAGGTCAACAAAGTCCTCGACCGCGACACGCTCATGGAACTCATGAAGCTGGTGCGCGAAGTTCCGGTCGCCTCGCACGTGAAAGATTACGCCGTGCGCCTCGTGCTCGCCACGCATCCCAAGACCGACACCGCCGCGCCGATTGCAAACCAATACCTCCGTTTCGGCAGCAGCCCGCGCGGCGCACAGACGCTCATTCTCGCCGGCAAAGTCCGCGCCCTCGCGCAAGGCCGCTTCAACGTCAGCTTCGAGGACATCCAATCCGCCGCGCTGCCCGCGTTGCGCCACCGCCTCATCCCGAACTTCGAAGCCGAAGCCGAAGGCATCACCACCGACCACATCATCGCCCAAATCCTCCGCGACGTGCCCGTGACGGCGGAAGCGGTCGGGGTTTAACGCAAAGAGGCAAAGTGGCAGAGGCGCGAAGGAATTCTGATGCCAAATCCAACCGTCGAATTAGTTGAAGAAGAAATGGAGTAACGCGTGAATAACTTTGGAACTTCGCGTCTTCGCGTCTTTGCGCCTTTGCGTTAAAAGCCCATGTCCCTCAAAGAGAACATCTTTCCGAAATTCTCACATTGGCAGGATGGCTATGGTGCGTTCACCGTTTCCCATAACGACAAGGACCTGGTGATCGAATACATCAAAGGGCAGGAAGAACATCACAAGAAGATTTCATTCAAAGACGAGTTGCGGGAATTTCTGATCAAACACAGCGTTGCATTCGATGAAAAATATCTGCTCTGATCGGGTGAACGATTTGTTTCGCCCTTTCAGGGCGGAATTGTTTGTTTATCGCTGTTCCGTGGGTTTCACCCACGGCTATTCACGTTGTTCACCTTCGGCGAGCCGGCACGGGCGCGTGAACTCTGGATGTTGGGCGTTGGATGTTGGATGTTGGACCTTTCCCCATTCCTGACATGTCCCTCCTCACCCCCGAACTTCTGCGCCGGCTTGAGCAATTCCAATTGCTCGCAGCGCGACGTGCCAAGAGTTCGTCCAAGGGCGAGCGCCGCAGTCGCGCCCGCGGTCAATCCGTCGAATTCGCCGATCATCGCAGTTATGTTCCTGGCGACGATTTCCGTTATCTCGACTGGAATCTGTTTGGCCGCCTCGACCGCCTGTTCCTCAAGCTCTACGAGGAGGAACGCGAACTGCCCGTGCGCATTTTCCTCGATGCCAGCGAATCCATGACCTTTGGCGAACCTCGCAAATTCGACTTTGCCCGCCAGGTCGCCGCCGCCATCGGCTACGTGGC
>DASUGI010000050.1:0-4171 GCA_036274115.1 Verrucomicrobiia bacterium | reverse complement strand
ATTCTACCAGGCGGATTGAAGTCAGTGAGCCAAGCGGATTGGAAATCCGCGATACGGCAGATTGCAAATCTGCGCTACTGACCTTCAGGTCATCCGTTGTTCTGCATTGAATCGAACGCGGCTTCTTCGCATCCTCGCCGGGTGACTCATCTGGCCAAAGCCCGGGAAGTTTTCGACATTGAAATCGCTGCGCTGCGCAAGGTCCGCACGCTGCTCGACAAGTCCTTTGATGCCGCGGTGGAACTCATCGCCGCCGCCCTGGCGCGACGAGGCAAGATCGTCGTTGTTGGCATCGGCAAATCCGGCAACGTCGGCGCGAAGATCGCCGCCACCCTCACCAGCACCGGCTCGACCAGCGTGGTGCTTAACAGCGTGGATGCCTTGCACGGTGATGTCGGGATCGTCAACGACGGCGATGTGATCCTCGCCCTAAGCTACTCCGGCGAATCCGAGGAACTCTTAAACCTGTTGCCAGCTCTGAAGCGCTTTTCGATCAAAATCATCTCACTCACCGGCGGATTGAAATCCTCGCTGGCAAAGCACAGTGACATCGTCCTCAACGTTCACGTGCCCAAAGAAGCGTGCCCCTTCAATCTCGCGCCGACCTCCAGCACCACGGCCATGCTGGTGATGGGCGATGCATTGGCGATGGCCGTGCTCCAGGCGCGTGGCTTCAAGCAACGTGATTTTGCCCGCTATCATCCCAGCGGCGCGATTGGCCGGGCGATGCTCCTGCGAGTGGGTGAAATCATGCGCACGGGCGAACGCAATGCCGTCGGCCGCGAAACGCTCTCCGTCCGCGACGCATTGCTCGTGATGACCAAAGCCAAGTCCGGCAGCATCAGCGTCGTCAATGTCCGCGGCAAACTGACGGGCGTGTTCACCGACGGCGATTTTCGCCGCAAGATGTCCGACGACGAACACCTGCTCGCCCGTCCGCTGAATTCGGTGATGACCCATAATCCGATCTGCGTTCAGGAAACGGCGCTTGCCGCGGAGGCATTTAAGATTTTCAATGAACGCAACATTGACGACTTGATCGTGGTTAACGCCAAACATGAACCGGTGGGTCTGGTGGATTTACAGGACTTGCCGAAGCTCAAAATCATGTAGTCACTCAGCCTATGAAAACACTGTTCCACTTATTTCTCGGTCTCATCGCCAGCTTACTTTTCATGAAAGCCAATGCTCAAATCGGCAGCCCGATTACTTCCGCGACTCTGGACTGGAAAGTCAACCGCAGCGGAGAGTTGAAGTATTTGCTTTATCTCCCGCCCGATTACAAAGAATCCGACGGCAAGCGCTGGCCCTTGATGCTGTTCCTGCACGGTGCGGGCGAGCGCGGCAGCGATGTTCAACGTGTGGCCATTCACGGACCGTTGAGTTTGGTGAAGCAAGGAACAAACTTCCCGTTCATCATCGTCGCGCCGCAATGTCCGTCCGGGCAAATCTGGGAGAATGAACCGTTGCTGCAATTGCTCGACAGCGTGGAGAAGCAACACCGCGTGGACGAGAAGCGCATTTACCTCACGGGCCTGAGCATGGGCGGCTACGGAACGTGGAAGCTCGGTCTGGCTCAGCCAAGTAAGTTTGCCGCCATCGCGCCGATCTGCGGCGGCTGCAATATGATTGAAGTCATTCTCGGGCCGCGCGACAAGGCGGACGCATTCAAGAGCCTGCCGATTTGGGCGTTTCACGGCGCCAAAGATGATGTCGTCCCACTCTCCGAGTCCGAGCGCGTCGTCGAAGGCTTGAGAAAAGGTGGTGTCAAAGAAGTGAAGTTCACCGTGTATCCGGATACCAAACACGATTCCTGGAAGGAAGCCTACAAGACACCGGCGCTTTACGAGTGGATGTTGAGCAAGTCGCGATGATTCCGGTTTTACCTGAGTCTCGATATTCGCTAACGAGTTCGACCACGAGGACACGGAAATCAGGTCGTTGCAAATTTGGATTGTCGTTGGTGGTCGTAGTTTGGTAAGAACCCCCCATCCCATCATATGGACCTTACCTATAAAGTCCGCGGAGCCGATGGCTCGGAATATGGCCCGGCCACCCTGGAACAACTCAACTCCTGGATGCGCGAGGGCCGCGTTCACGCTCAAAGCGAGATCTTGCGAAGCGATCAAAACACCTGGGCGACCGCGGTAAGCTTTCCGGAACTTTCGATTAGCACTCAAGCCGTACCCGCCCCAATCGCGCCCGTTTCAGCCGGCGCTAACGATGCCGCAACCCTGGCACAACTAAAATCCGGAGCCTCGTGGTTTTATTGGATCGCCGCCCTGTCGCTGGTTAATTCCATCGTCGCTTTCACCGGAAGCGATTGGCGATTTATCATTGGTCTCGGCATCACTCAGCTTTTTGACGCGATCGGTCATGAAATTGCCAGTGGGGGCAAAATCGTCGCCCTGGTGCTGGACTTGATTACGGCCGGAGTTTTTATCCTGTTCGGCGTTTTCGCCAACAAAGGTCACTTGTGGGCGTTTATTGTCGGCATGGTGCTATTTGCCCTGGATGGATTGATCTTCCTGCTGGCACAGGATTGGATCGGTGTGGCCTTTCACGTATTTGTTCTCTACTGCCTCTTCCGAGGAGTCCAGGCCTGCCGACAACTGAAAGCGGTTTGATCTACGCGAATCTCAACTAATCAGCGACAATCGGCTCGTTGGTCCGATCGCCTTAATAATCCTTCGATTCAACCACTCTTACAGCAACCGGCAGTGGCTGATCCAAAGCACTGGCAATTTCGAAAGCATCTTGCCCACTGAATTGCCCGGTAATCCGACCGGTTCCGGTTTCGATCGGTCCGATAATCCTCGGAGCGGAATAGAGTTCCCCATCAACTACGATCGCCAAGCGTCGCCCGGTGTTATCCCGCGTCACCTTCGCGAATGCGGCTGCCGCTTCCGGCTGCAATGTGAAATTAATCTCTGGCTCTCCCAGCTGTCCGCGCACAACCATCGCGTTCTTGATCAAATTTCCAGTTAACCCTTCTTCAGATCTCTTTTTGACAATGACCTGCTCCGTGGTCCGACCGCGGGAAGTGGCACCTTGCTGATGCGTGAGAAGTTCATATCCGGGTGGAAGCTCACCGTCTTTGATCATGCGGTCACTGTCCTCATGCACCAATCGAAACTCCAATCGACCCACGCGCGACAGAGCGCGGCCGAGGCGCTGCCCTTCGCTCGGATTTCGCGCGGCGACGACCACCCGCACTCGCGTATCGGATATGGGCTCCCAATAAATCCTTGCACCAACACGATCAGAACGCTTGAGCAATGCCTCCTTGAGCATTGCCAGCTCATTTGTCACCAGGTTGGTTTTGGCGGCAGGAACTTCAAGAACGAAGGAAAAGCCGTGCGGGGGAGGCTGAGGCAGAGGCGTAGCAGCCCGGTGGCGCAAAAAGGCGGGAACCCCAATGAGCAGGATAACAATGCCGGCAATTCCAGCAGTGACAATCAGAAATGAGTGTTTCACAGCCGTTGTTCTTTCCAGGCGATTTACTCCAAGCCACTCGCCTTTCGCGCGCGCCCAAGAACTTCTTGCGCCTTCCCACGCGCCTTGGCAGCACCGTCCGAGAGCACATTGTTGACGTAATCCATATTTGCCACCAGTTCGGCGCGCCTGGTTCGGGCCATGGCAAAGTATTCCCAGTACACTTCAAACAGTTTCTTTTTCAAGTCGCCGTAACCAAGACCGCCGGCCCGCAACTTTTCCTCCCACTCCTTTCCCGTGTTCGCATCAATCACCTTGAGCAATTGAATGGCAAGATTTTGATCCGCATCAGGCTTCGGTTCAGCCGGCGTGCGGCTGTCCATCTTGAGCGCCATGACTTTTTTTCGCAGTGCCTTCTCGTCACCGAAGATTTCAATCGTGTTGCCGTAGCTCTTGCTCATTTTCTCGCCGTCGATGCCTGGCACTTTGGCAACCGACTCCCGGATCTGCGGCTCGGGAATCACAAACGTCTCGCCGTAGGCTTCGTTGAACTTGATGGCGATGTCACGGGTCATTTCGACGTGTTGTTTCTGGTCCTGGCCCACGGGAACGATGTTCGAATCGTAAATCAAAATGTCCGCTGCCATCAGCACCGGATAGGCAAACAGGCCGTGGTTGATGGGAATTCCCTTAGCCGACTTGTCCTTGAACGAATGCGCCCGCTCCAACAAACCCA
>DASUGI010000049.1:0-5916 GCA_036274115.1 Verrucomicrobiia bacterium | reverse complement strand
GAGGAGCGGCTTTGGCGAAAGTTTCCACGTAATAGGCGAGCTTCCACGCGTCCTGATCCTGAATCGAACCGTGAAAACCAATCATCGGCGTGCCGTTGAAACCGGTAAGGATGGTGCGCACTATTTCTTTAGTGGCATAACCGGACTTGAACGCGCCGGGCTTCGCAAAGTCGCGCGGCTTGATATGAATGTTGCTGTCGTCAACCAACGCCGCCGCCGATGTTCCGTCGCCGTGACCCGACTCGCCGTGGCAGGTGATGCAGGCCATCTTGGTGAAAAGTGCCTTCCCTTCGGCGAGGGTCGTTTCGTTGCGCGGTGGGGGCGTGCCCAAATTCACCGTGCTCCGGTCTTCATCGCTGCTGGCAAAACGCGGCGAAAACGTCTTGATGTATTCGACCACCGCCCAGAGATCATCGTCGCTGAGATGAATTCTCCAAGGTGGCATCGGCGTGCCTGCCATGCCGATCGAAACGGCGCGGAAGAGATCAACATCGGTCGGAAGATGGCCAATTGCGGTGGAGCGCAGGCGATAGTTGGCTTGCACGAAGTCTCGCGGTTTCGGCAGCAGGAATGCTGCCGCGTCACCCTTACCATCGCCCTTGACGCCGTGACAGGGCAGGCAGTTTTGCTCATAGACGGATTTGCCATGCGCGACAAACTGCGAGGTCACTTCCGGTTTTGGCGGCACGGGCAAGTCTGAGAAAGTGATCTTGGAAGCCGGGGCCGTGGAGGCGGAGTTCGCCGCCGGGGACTGGCTCGACGGCGCTGGTGCCTCCGTCGAGGGTTTGCAACCGGCGGCCAGCAAACCCAACCCCACCACAATCGCAATGGATCCAATAGTTTTTGTCGTCACAGGCATTAAATTACGAGGCACGAGGTCCGACGTCTTTGAGGCAAGTCAAGGAATCGTGTTTTTGGCCACCCCGTTGAGGCAGCTCCACCTCGGAAATGTGCTTTCGGTCGCTCTCCGGCCAATTTTGCGGTTCCAGCCCCAGTTAAGGAGTCGCGAAACGCGCAAAGCTTGACGCCAGTCAAATCATGACCGCCGGGCGTCGTGGTAGGCTAGCCTCCATGAACGAGCAACCGTTGATGAATTCGGGACGCGAGAAAATCCGAACCGTGGATGTGCGCGAGGACATTCGCAACGGAAGGGAACCGTTCTCGAAGATCATGAACGCCGTCTCCACCCTGAAACAAGATGAGCAATTCCGGTTGATCGCGCCATTTGAACCGGCTCCCCTGTATGCCGTGCTGGGCAAACAAGGTTTTCAGCACCACGCAAGGCGGTTGGGCGGTGATTGGGAAGTGCTGTTCACACGCGAGGTCGAAAAAGCTCCCACCGAGACGATCACGATTACCCGGCCAGCCTATCCCGTTCAGGACGCAAGTCCATCCTCGAGGAACATGGTCGATGTCGATGCTCGGGGACTCGAACCGCCCCAGCCTCTGGTAACGATTCTTGAAGCGCTCGCAACGCTACCGGGTGATGCGGAACTTCGCGCCAGGACCGACCGCAGGCCCATGCATCTTTTCCCGCAATTGGAGCAACGCGGCTTTGTCGGCGAAACCGAGGAACAAACTGATGGAAGCTACCTTACCCATATCCGCCGCGCCTGACGTGCGCGCTGCTCAGCCAAAACAAGCCCGCGCTGCCGCACCGTCGGTGAGTCTGCCGTTGCGCTTCATGCTTACGGGATTGCTGGCGTTGTTGGGTGCGGTTGGGTGGATCATCGCCAGACCGTCTATTCTGGCGAGTTACCACTATAACCAATACGTCATCGCCGCGACGCATCTGGTGGTGCTCGGATTCATTTGCACCGCGGTCATGGGTGCGATGTATCAACTCGTGCCCGTAGCGCTCGAAACGAAACTTTACAGCGAGCGACTGGCGAAATGGCAGTTCGTGATTCATGTCATCGGCTTTGTCGGCATGGTCTGGATGTTCAACGTTTGGGACATGAAACAAGTCGGTCACTTCGGCTCGGCGCTGGCGGTAGGCGTAGGTTTGTTCGTTTACAACATGGCACGAACGCTCTGGCGTGTGCCGAAATGGAGCATCGTGGCCACCGCCATCACTGCTGCGCTGACTTGGTTTTCCCTGACGATTCTTGTGGGCTTGTCCATTGCGGCAGCCAAATGCGCCTACGAATCCACTGAGGGATTGGCAACGGCAGAGGGCGTGAAACAAGTGGTCGGCGGCTTGCAGGTGGTGGCGGGCATCGTCTCGCGCTTCGACGCCATTGGCGCAATGCATGCGCATGCCCATCTCGGAGTGGTGGGATTCTTCGTGATGCTCATCGTCGGCGTGTCGTATCGGTTGATTCCGATGTTCACCCTAACCGAAGTGCAGAGCACACGGCGCGCGGCGCTCTCGATTCTGCTGCTGAACATCGGATTGGCCGGCTCAGTCGTGACGATTCTATTGCGCAGCCCGCTAAAGATCGCGTTCGCGGTTATCGCGGTGAGCGGTCTGGCGTTGTTCGGCTGGGAACTCCACGCCATGTTGCGCGCCCGCAAACGTCCGGTGTTGGATTGGGGGCTGAAGAGTTTTCTAGTCGCCGCTGCAATGTTGATTCCGGTTTGCTTGCTAGCGCTGGTGCTCTCTTGGCCGACGCTGCCCATGAACCAATTCTTCGGCATGTTGGAGAATGTCTATGGCTTCCTCGGTCTCTTCGGAGTGGTGACACTCGCGATTCTTGGAATGCTTCACAAGATTCTGCCGTTCTTGGTCTGGTTCGGCGTTTACAGTCCGCACGTCGGACGCGCCCAATTGCCGCTCACCTCGCAGATGGTTTCTGAACGGGCGCAAGCAGGCGGGCTATTCGCATATCTCGCGGGGTTGGTCGTGATTTCAGTCGCGATCCTGCGTGAACATGAGATGTGCGTCCGCGTGGGCGGCGCGCTGTTGCTTGCAAGCCTGCTGCTGTTCGGCTGGAACGCTGCCAAGGTGTTCTCGCACTTCCGCAGACCACAACTCAAACCGCTGGCGACTGCCAAACCCGCCACTATATGAATACGAACCTACTCACTGAAGCTGCCGTTCTCGACGCCCTGCGCCAGGTGCTCGATCCCGAGATCGGCATGAATATCGTGGAGCTTGGGTTGATCTACGACGTGAAAATCACCGGCGACGATGTGCGCGTGGCGATGACCCTCACCACCGCAGGCTGCCCGATGGGTGAAAGTATCCGTGGCGGCGCGGAAATCGCCTTGCTCAATCTGGAAGGCGTTTCTTCCGCTTTTGTTGAACTCGTATTCGATCCACCGTGGCATCCGGGAATGATTTCGCAAAATGCTGCGTCGTCATCGGTTTGAACCGTTTCATCCCAACACAAAACAAAACATGAACACAAACATCGAAACTGAAAAGCTCCTCGGCCCGGATCGCGTCATGGACGTGCGTCCGATTCCTTGCTCCGTCAAACACGGACTCATCATTCGCACCTGGCTCGAAATGTCGGTCGGCGATCACTTCATTCTCCTGAACGACCACGATCCTGTGCCGCTCTACTACCAGTTTGCGGCGCAATGGCCGGGCGCGTTCACGTGGGAACATCTGGTCAAAGGCCCGGAAGAATTCCGCGTGAAAATCACCAAGTTGCGCGCTGTGGTGGATGTGGCGCAGATGGTGTCCGGCAGTTGCGGGCATCATTGAGAAGTCAAATCTCCGGCGCAGTCATGCATTCCTTGACCCAGGTCAAGGTCATGGCTGTAGCCGGCGGTAAACTGCGACCCTCAATGAACCTTGCGCTGCGTCACCTGCCTGTTCTGGTCGCGTTGTTCGTCGCGACGGATCTTTCCGCCCAACCTGCATCCCCAACGGTCGCCGCATCACCTGCCGGGCGTGCCGTTTACGACCAGCACTGCGCCGCCTGCCATGGCGCGAATGGTGATGGGAATGGCCCGGCCTCAGTGTGGCTCTATCCCAAGCCGCGGAACTTCAGCGCCGGCCAGTTCAAAATCAAATCCACACCGGGTCAGGCGTTGCCTACCGATGAGGATCTGTTTCAATCCGTCACGCGCGGCCTGGCCGGCAGTTCCATGCCGAGCTTTTCCTACCTGACCGAACCGGAGCGACGCGATGTGGTGAAGTATGTCAAATACCTGACGGCCCGCACGGACGGTTCTGGAAACCGCGTCAACGTCTTTGAACAAGCAGCGGCGAACAACCAGCTTGCCCAACCCGTCGTTGTGCCGCCCGAGCCTGCCGCGGGTGTGCAGGAACTCACTTTGGGCCGGGACGTTTTCAAAAAGATGCAGTGCGCGTTGTGCCACGGCGAGACTGGTGCGGGCGACGGGCCGCAAGTGCCCACACTCAAGGACGCCTCGGGGTTGCCGGTGCGCCCGCGCGATTTCAACACCGGCCTCTTTCGTGGCGGGCACACGGGACAGGACCTTTACCTGCGCATCAACAACGGTCTGCCCGGCACGCCGATGATTCCCTACGGTGAAGACGCGTTGAAGCCCGAAGAGCGCTGGGCGCTGGTTCACTACATTCAATCCCTGCGAAGGACGGACGTTTCCGTCAACGACCTGCTCGCTCCGGAAGACAATACGATTCGCGTGCGCAAAGTTGCCAAGCTCCCGACTGATCCGATGGCGGCTTCGTGGGAGTCAGTTGACCCGGCTCGCGTCCCGCTCAACCCACTCTGGCCTGAGCCCAATCAGGTTTACGCCGTGGCAGTGTCCGCAATGACCGATGGCAAGCAACTGGCCGTGTTGCTGCAATGGCGCGATGAACTGCCGCACAACACCGCCATTCGCGTCCAGGACTTTCAGGATGCCGCAGCCATCCAGTTTTCCATGACCGAAGGCTACGGTTTCCTCGGCATGGGCGACGCTCAGCATCCGGTGAACCTCTGGCAATGGAAAGCCGGCTGGCAGGTAGAGGCTGAACAGGGTCACTCCCCGGACATGGACTCGGTCTATCAATCCATGCACGTGGACAAGTGGACCTTCACCAATTACAACACCGCCGCCAGCTCGGGTAATGTGACTTCGCAACCGCACAAGTCGCCCATCGAAGATGCCAATGCGCGCGGCTTCGGTTCGTTCACCTCACAGCCGATGGCGCAACAGAACGTGGGCGGCAAGGGCATCTGGCACGACGGATTTTGGAGCGTCGTTTTCATCCGCGACCTGAAATCAAAAGACAAGGAAGACGTGCAATTAGCCAAAGTCAGATCCGTCCCGATTGCGTTCGCCATCTGGAACGGCGAACAGGGCGACCGCAACGGCCGCAAGATGATCAGCAACTGGTTTCAACTGGTCTTCGATGACGCGAAAGCAAGGACGGCTCAACGCTGAATTCACCATGAACAACCCTCTGAACGACTCCCTTTCCCGCCGCTCGTTCCTCCAACGCAGCGGCCTTGTCGGTGCGGGCATCACCGCCGCGCAATTCCTGCCGTTGCGCTTTCTGCAAGCCCAGCCCGCCGAGGACGTCGCCAATCCTCTCGCCCATTACCCCAACCGCGATTGGGAGCAGCTTTACCGGAATCAATACGCCTACGATCATCAATTCTCGTGGGTCTGCGCGCCGAACGACACGCACAACTGCCGCATCACTGCGCACGTTCGCAATGGCGTCATCGTCCGTCTCGGCGAACAATACGACATCAACACCTACACGGACCTTTACGGCAACCACGCCACCGCCAACTGGGGCAACCGTCATTGCGCGAAGGGCTACACGTTCCATCGCATTCTCTACGGACCGTATCGGCTGAAGCATCCCATCGTGCGCCGCGGCTGGAAACGCTGGGCTGACGACGGTTTCCCGCAGCTCACCGACGAGGTGAAGGCCCGCTACAAGTTCGATTCGCGCGGGACAGACAAGTTTGAGCGCATCTCGTGGGACGACGCCTTCAGCTACATCGCCAAGGGTATGAAGGCCATCGCCGCGCGCTACAGCGG
>DASUGI010000048.1:0-32008 GCA_036274115.1 Verrucomicrobiia bacterium | reverse complement strand
GCACCCGGCCCTCGCCGGATTGATGCTCCCGCCAGAAATCCAGCCAGGTCGGGTGACCCTTGCGCTTCGGATCGGTCCAGCCCGCTTCGCTGATCATCCATTCACCGTAATTCCGAAAACTGCGCCCGTGCGCCAGGGCGTTATCCCAAATAAACCCCGAGGAGGCCCACGCCAGCGCGTCCACGCCGCTCTCGCTCTTGCCGCCCGGGTAACTGCGCGGCGTGTCGGAACTGATCTGGCGCTCCATGTATTCATTGGCAATGGCGCTGTCGGTCCATTGGTGACCGTCGGCGCTCTGCACGCTGGCGCAGTAGGTATTGTCCAGCAGGACGAACTCACGGGAGAGCTTGTGTTGATTGGGCGTGATCCGCTCGCCAAAGATGCACAGCGAGGCATCGCCATTGCCTTCGGGCATGTCGCCCAGAACCTGGTCGTAGGTCCGGTTTTCCTTGATCACGTAGATGACATGCTTGAATACGCTGGGTTCGCCCACGCGTTCGGGCACGGGCCGTGGCGGCTGGTTGGGGCGAGGCGGCAGCAGGGCCTCCTGAAGTTTCGGATAACGCATGTTGTGCAACGCGGTGCGGGTGTAACCCGCCAAAGCGCGTTTGGCCGGCAGCGGCACGAGCGAAAGGCTGCCCACGAAATCCTTGGTGTGTAATTTCACGGGTTCGCCCGGGGCGAAAACCTTGCCCGCACCCACGCCGCGCATGTTGGCCACGCACAAGGTGCGGCGTCGCGCATCGTACTGAATCGCGCCGGGAAACCAGCCCACCGGGATCAGCCCCAGCATTTCTGACGCGTTCCGTTGCGGTTCGAACTCGATCACCGCCACGGCGTTTTGCGTACCGTTGCAGACGTAAAGCCGACGCCCGGAAGGATCGAAGGTCAGGGCGCAGGGCTGCGCTCCGAATAGATCGCCAGGCGACTGCCGCACCCAGATTTTTTCCACGACTTTATCAGTACGAGCGTCAATCACGCTCAGCGTGTCGCTGCCGCTGTTGGCCACCACCACGTATTTGCCGTTGGGTGAAACTGCCAGCGCCGAGGGATGCAGACCCACCATGATTTCGTCCTTCGGCTGTGGTCCGGACGATTCCGCCGCCAAATCAATGATCGTCACTGATCCTTCGTTGGCGATGTGGCGAGTCGGGTCCACGCGCACGGTGGTGCCGCGACCGGCGGGAGCGGTGACATCGCCTGCGCCCGGCCGACGCCCGCCGAGATTGCTGACATACGCCTTGCCGCCGGTCAGGGCCACGTCAAACGGTGCCGCGCCCGTATTCCAGGAACGCAGGAGTTTGCCCGAGGCGGCGTTCAGTTCGTATAATTGGTTGCCCAGACTGCCCGCCACATAGAGCCGCTGGCCGTCCGCCGAAACCGCCAGACCCACAGGCAGCTCCGTCTTGGTGTCCGGCACGTTGGCCTGGGGTAGCGGCAGGACGGTGGGTTGCCCGAGCTGATGCGACGGCAACACCGGGAAACGCCAGATGTCCCCGCCAGTATTGGAAAGAAAGAGCCACCGACCATCCGGCGAGAACACGAGTCCGGTAAAACTCATTTGGGCGGTGATGGCCTTGTCAGCGTCTTCTGGTTTGACGGTCGCCGTTCCGCCTTCGTCACTTTCGGGCGCGGCTTTGCCCCTGGTGGTTGAGAGCGGCAGCGTCTGCAGCACCTGGCCGGTGGCGGGATCCACCAGAACCAGCGTCCGGTTCTTGCCCGCCGTGGCCAGTACGCTCCCATCGGGGCTGAGCGCGAGCGCCTGGGGCCGCATCCCCGGCAGTTCAATTTGCCGGCCCGCCGGTGTCAACAACTGACCCGTGGGCGTCTGCTGGTGGTCGGGAGCAACCAGTCCGGCCGTTTGTGGCGTCTGGTCGGTTAACGGAGTGTGCGAAACGCAACCCGCCACGACCACGCCGAGCGTCACGGCAAACGCTCGGACGCACGGAACAAAACCAGACCAGTGCATCACAGATTCTAACTTGTTTCCCCGGCCGGGTGTCAACCGCTTTGGCCCGAACGGGGCGAACCGCGATCATTTTCCGCCCGTTGATTGATCCCGCGCCGGTGACGGAAGCGTTGCAACGGGTTTACCTGGCGATGAACACCTGGTTCTATCATCGCGGAACGCTCCGACCCGTTGCTAAACCTTGCGCTTCCCTGGCGCCAACCGTTAACGAAGCTGCAGCGGGAGAAAGGCGTAGCCGCTGGCGGGATAAACCGCGAGCCTGGGCGTGTTTCCTGACACGGTTGCGATTTCACTCGTGCGCGACAGCAATTCCTCCATGAACACGCGCATTTCCAATTGCGCCAACGGCGCTCCGGGACAGGAGTGAATGCCCGCGCCCCAAAGAAGATTTTTGCTCTGGTCGCGGTCGAAGCGAAAAGCGTCAGGCTCTTCAAAAACGCGCTCGTCGCGATTGGCTGAAATCCACATCAGCGTGATGCGTTCGCCCGCTTCGATTTTTCGGCCGCCGATTTCCACCGGCCGCTTCGTGACCCGCCGGTTTGCGACCAGCGGGCCGAAAATGCGGAGGATTTCCTCAATTGCCGGTGGCAACAAATCTGGCTTAACGCGCAGTTGTTTCTGCAACTCCGCGTGCTCGGCCAGATAATGCGCCAGTATGCCGACGGCGGCCGAGATGGTACCGATTTCGCCGACGGTCCAATTACGCAGGATACTGGCCACTTCCTCGTTGCTCAACGGTCGTTCCCACACCTTCTCGTGGATCAGCGAGGCGGTGAGGTCGGTCTCGCGGCCAGCGCCGGTTCGATGCCGGGCTTCCAGCAAGTCGTCAATCATGCCCTCGAACTCCAGCGCGATTGCGGACATTGCTTTGCGGTCTTGCGCGAGGGTGGCTTCATGATTTTTGCGAGTCCATCGCACCAGTGGTTCCTGCAACGCCGCGGGCCAGCCAAGAAAAGCGCATTGCACCTGCACCGCAAAGGGCAACGCCGCGTCCGCCATGAATTCCACTTCCTGCTTCGCGCCGACGCCCTGCACGATTCGCGTCGCGACCTGGCGACAGGCCGGTTCGAATACTTCCATTCGCTTTGTGCAAAAGTAAGGCTCAATAATGCGGCGATAGGCGGTGTGTTCCGGTTGATCCATTCCGCTGGGCACGGAGAGATGTTGCGACACAGCGCTGCTGAACGTCTCGTGATCGAGCAGCACGCGCATCACATCCTCGTGACGGAACAAAGACCAACCCATGAACTCGCTGTAAGCAACCGGGCAATGCCGTCGCATTTCATCGTAAGCCGCGCGCTGGTCGCGCAACACTTCCGGCGATGTCGGATCCCAGTCGGGTTGGCGACGATTATCGGTGTCTTTCATAATGCGGAAATTTCCGGCATTCACCCAGTTCAGGCAACGACCGGCAGCGCGACTTGCGCATTGTCGCGCTTGGCCGGGACGATTGCAATGCGCCGTGCAGGAGTCGTTTGATTCGTCAATCCTCGTGGGCACTGACAACCGGTGCAGGTCCACGGATTTCCGTGTGCCGCACCTTGCCGCCGAGGTTCGCCGCCCGCGCCATCAGACCCGCGGCCACCAAGGCGGCGAGCAACACCGACGTGGCGCACCAGGACGCAACAGCCTTGCCGCGGGCCAGCCACAAGCCCGCCAGCGCCACGCCGCCGGCCACCAGCGTCACGATGAACGCAGCCTTTGCCACGTCTTCGTGCCGCTCGATGGTGGGGTGGGAAACACCCGGGAGCGGTTCAGCGATCTTTTCGGCTGGTTCGCCAGTGAGAAACGCGGGGACGGCGAGCAGGGCCACGACCACCAATGCAGCGAAGCCGGCTTTCGTCTGTGAAGGATTTTTCCGGAGCGCGCCCCAAAAGATGTTTCTTGGAAATTTGTCATTGCTCGAAGCAGGCAAAAACGTCTGAGTAAGGCGCTTCGTGGCTTATTCAGGTGTGATTCGAACCAACGCCGCTGTTTCCACGGACGGAATAGTGGAAACCCGGCGGCTATTGGACCGTCACGCTCTTGGCAAGATTGCGTGGCTTGTCCACGTCACAACCGCGCGCGACGGCAATATGGTATGCGAACAGTTGCAATGGAACACTGGTCAGAAGCGGATAGAGTGGCTCCAGCGTGCGCGGCACATAGATGACATCGTCTGCGACCTTCCGGATCTCTTCGTCGCCTTCGCTCGCCACGGCGATGACTGGTCCTTTGCGCGCCCGAATCATGGCCAGGTTCGCCATTGTTTTGTCGTACATGGAGTCCTGCGGCACCAGAAACACCGTCGGCGTTTTCTCGTCGATGAGCGCGATGGGGCCGTGCTTCATCTCAGCGGCGGAGTAGCCTTCCGCGTGGATGTAGGAAATCTCCTTGAGCTTCAGCGCTCCCTCCAGTGCAGCCGGGAACGTGTAGCCCCGCGCGAGGAAAAAGAAATCCTCGGCCGTGGAATACTTCAGTGCCAGTTTCCTGATTGCGTCATCCTGCTGGAGCAACGATTCAATCTGCCGGGGCAGCGCTTCAATCGCCTTAAGCATTTCTGAAGCGCGCCGGGCGGACAACATTCGCATCCGGCCCAGGTGAACACCAAGCAATCCCAGGATCGTGAGCGTGGAAATGAAGGCCTTGGTCGAAGCCACCCCGATCTCCGGTCCGGCGTGCATATAGATGCCGCCGTCGGACTCGCGCGCAATCGTACTGCCTACAACGTTCACGATGGCCAGAGCTTTGTGGCCGCGTCGTTTGGCTTCGCGCAATGCCATCAAGGTATCCGCCGTTTCGCCGGATTGAGAAATCACCAGCAGCACCGTGTTTTTCTCGAGCGGGCAGTTGCGGTAACAGAATTCGTGCGCGAACTCGACTTCGACCGGAAGGTGGGCCAGTTCTTCAATCAGATATTCGCCAATCAGTGCCGCATGCCAGCTCGTGCCGCTGGCGGCAATAACAATGCGATCGATGGCGCGCAATTCCGCCGGGCTCATGTTCAGTCCGCCGAAGCGGGCGGTCGCGCCCTCGTGATCAATGCGTCCGCGGGAGGCGTTCTCCACGGTGCGCGGTTGCTCAAAGATTTCCTTGAGCATGAAGTGCGCGTATTCGCCGCGTTGCGAATCCTCCGCCTGAAACTCCAGCTTGCTGATCTGCACGTTGGCCGTCTCCGTGCCAAGATTCAGCACGTCGAAGCGATCGCCGGTCACGGTAGCCACATCGTAGTCATTCAGGAAGACCACCTGCCGCGTATGCGCCACGATGGCGTTCGCATCGCTGGTCAGAAAGTTTTCCCCGTCGCCAATGCCGATAATCAAGGGCGAGCCGCGTCGCGCGCCCACGATCACGCCGGAATAATCTGCGGAAACAACAGCAATGCCGTAAGTGCCAATCACTTCGCGCAAGGCATCGCACACCGCCAATGTGAGCGGATGGCCATCGCCATTCTGCCCGCGGCGCCGGGAAAGATGGTGGCCGATCAAGTGCGCCAGGACTTCGGTGTCGGTATCAGACTGAAATTGATGGCCTGCCTTGAGCAGACGTTGCTTGAGTTGATCGTAGTTTTCAATGACGCCATTGTGAACGACCGCAATCTTGCGAGATTGATCGAGATGCGGATGGGAATTTTCGTCACAAGGCGGCCCGTGAGTCGCCCAACGGGTGTGCGCAATCCCGATTTCACCGGCTGCAGGGTTGACCATCAACTCCCGTGCAATGCCCTCATCGATTTTGCCCTTCTTCTTGCGGACAAACAGATCGGCATCGCGCAACACCGCCATTCCCGCACTGTCGTAACCGCGATATTCGAGACGTCGCAGTCCTTCCAACAAGACGGGGGAAGCCGCCTTCTTGCCGACGTATCCAATGATTCCGCACATAGCCGGTTTATTTCTGACTCAAGATCCAATCCGCCGCTCCAGCCAAATCATCCACAACCATGGCGCGGGCAAGGCGCGAGGCATGCTTTCGTTCAACTTCGGCGCCATAGCCCGTACGCACGAGAATACTGGCGCGCACGCCGGCATTCCAGCCACATTCGAGGTCAATCAGCTTGTCGCCAATCATGTAGCTGTTGGCAAGGTCTATGCCGAATTCGTCCCGAGCATCGAACAAAAACTGAGGCGAAGGTTTACGCCCGCGGCTGGGTTGGTCCGGGGTCTCAGGAGCAATATAGATTTTTTGAAAGATCACCCCGTGCTGGTTGAGCTCACTCAGAACGCGACCATTCACATTATCCACATCGGCCATGGTGAAATAGCCGCGCCCCACGCCAGACTGATTGCTGACGATAAAGAGTTGGAAGCCGGCTTTTCCCAGCCGCTGCAGGGCCGGGCCCGCGCCGCCAAACACTTCGACCTGCGCCGGGTCGCGAAGATATTCCTTCTCCGCAATCATCGTCCCGTCACGATCAAGAAATATGGCGCGTCCAAATTTCATGCCGCCTGCATTGTGCGAATGGCGTCACCGCGCGCAACAAAAAAGGCGGCCCCGGAGGCCGCCTTTGTCAAACGAGGCTCGTCCTTTACGCTTTTCGGCGGGTTCGCATCGCTGCGATTCCGGCTCCGGCGGCAAGCCCCAGCGCCAGGGACGATGGTTCGGGAACGGCAATCCCGGTGAGCGCTTCCGAGAAATCTGAGGCGACGATCAAATTATCGATCGCTTGCCCGCTGGCATCACCGGTTCCTTGCCGCAACGCAAAGCCGATCATGCCATTCCCTGCAATCCCCGTAGCCGTGATCGACGGGTCGCTTTGAAGAGCCGGATTAATCCAAAGCTGACTGCTGCCGGTGTCAAAGTCATAGGAGACAACAACCCGATAGGTGGAATCCAGATCGGCATCGCTGGACCAGATACTCTGGGCGGTGCCTGAACTGCTTGAAAGAGCGAAGCGGAAGTCTCCACCGGTCGGGCTATTGGTGACAAAGACCCGTCCGCCAAATATCGAGGAGGATTGCAAAAAGTGAGCAAAGTAAACGGCTCCGGTGACACTTCCCGAAACCGTGACATCGAAGCCCGCGTACCAGGTCTGCCCCGCCGCCAGCGTGCTTCCCGCCGAGCGATTGATGTCCTCGCGAGTGCCCCCGCCCTGGGCCAGGATTGCCTGACCACCCGTGCTCTGGATGGGCAGGACGGCGCTCCCGCTATGCGCGGTCCAAAGGCCGCCTGAGGTAGCCGTCAGATTGCCATCGGGATAGGTGAAGGTTTCGTTAAAAAATATGGCCGCCTGCGTCGTTGTTAGAACGAGGCCGGCCGCCAAGGTGACAAGTACTGTTTTCATAGCGTCGGTACGGATTTTGGTTTTCTGATTTGGTTCAATTGTCTCGTTTGATCGAGACAAATCCCGGCGCTGGAAGGTTTGATTGGACTGCCTTCCAGCGCCCAAAGAAACTCAGGGCCAGATCAAACGGAAGAATTGGGCTGGACCGTTGATGGTGTTGGTATAAGGACTTGTGGCCCCGTTAATCTTGTTCGTGATTTGCGTCACGTTCGTTCCGGAGTAAAGCGAGTAGGCCGGATTGGACCAACTCAGGACCACATTGTTTCCGCTCTGCGTAATGCTGAGCGGAATTGACGGTGGCGTTGAGGGAACGACGGAACTGAAACTGGTGCCGATGCAGAGATCATCGACCGCCATGGTGCCGATACCGGCGGCCTGGCGGAAGGCAAACGCAACCAGAGAGGTCGCGGCGGTTCCGTCCGTGGTGACCACACTGGTACTTGCCTCATTGGCCGGGTCAATCCAAAGGGTTGATTCGCCCGTGGACATGTTGTGCCTCACCACAATCCTGTACGTGACATTCAAGTCCAAATCCTGAGGAAATTGAATCACATTAGCCGCGCTGGACGTGTTGGCGATGCCGATGCGGAACCCGCCGGCGGAGCTCATGGACCAAAGCTGGGAACGGAAGGTTGTCGTGGCATTTTTGAAATGAGCGAAATAGCCTCCAGTGGCCGTAGGCAGGGCGGAGAAATTCGCGGTGAAGCTGTAATACAGCATTCCAAACCCGACGGGCAGAGGTTGTCCCGGGAGCAACCGATTAACATCCTCGGATTGCGAACCCGTGACTTGCAGTTTTCCGCCGTCAACCTGCATCTGCCCGATCGTGCCACTGTGATTGGTCCAGACGAAACCTGAATTGGTGATAATGGATCCGTTGGCGTAGCTGAAGTCATCGCAGAACAGCGCCGTGGGCGCGTTGGTACCGTTGACGGTCAAGACGAAGCTGGTGCTGGCGCTTCGCAAGCTCGCATTGCCGACACTCACGGTAATTGTGGCGGTCCCAATCTGACTCGAGACCGGAGTAACCGTCACGGTACGATTTGCTCCCGAGCCACCAAACGTGATGTTTGCATGCGGCACCAAAGTTGGATTGGAGGAAAAACCAGACAAGGTAAGGTTGTTAACCGGCGTAACGGGATCCCCAACTGTGAAGGCCAGCGGCCCGGCAGCGGAACCCTGGTCGATTGATTGATCCGCGATTGCCGAGATCGTGGGCGGATCCGCGATGATCACCGGCTGGTCGTACCCGCGCTGATCGGGTTGCAAGCCAGGCGACGCATTGGTGATCACAACCGAAGTGTGGACCACAAAGTCGTTGCTTAGAGTGGGATAGCGGGTTAACGCCACGCCGTTGGGAACGGCCGAAGCGTCATACACAACGCGGACCACCAGATTGGAATCAAGATTGTAAAGATTGATGGTATCGGCACCATTGTTCAGGACGGACGTGCCCGCATTGACGTCACTGAACGGAGCGGATGAACCGGGGATCGATGGTGGCGCCGGTTCGTTGTTTTTCCGACCACCATAGAGCACCAGGGTGTTCGACGCGCCGACGCTGAAGAAGTCGTAAAACTGATGGCGGAAACTGGCGGAATCGCTGAACGACCAGCCGAGGAATTCCATCGGTGCGTCGTTCAGGTTTACGATTTCGATGTACTCGTCGTCGGCAAAGGCGTTGGTGCTGCCCGGCGGACTGCGGTGCAAGGGATTCCAGTACGGAGAATTGGTGTCCGTTGTCGGTCCTGCCAGGAACTCACTGATGATAACGTTTTGCTCCTCCGCAGTGGGAACATAGATTTTCCAGGTTGTCACATTGGTGCCGCGACTGGTCCGGGCCTCCATCACCGCCTGGTAGGCATTGCCCGCGTCGCCCGCTTGTGCCGTGTAGGTGAACGAAGCCGTCAAATCTGTTCCGCTGGTACTGCCAGCAGTCCAGCCGCCCGTTGGGGTCGTAGCGGCGGGGAAAATGGTGACGTTGCTTCCATCGGCGTCGAAGATCCGTGCGTTGATCGTAAGGGTTTCTCCGGTGCGCAAGGCGTATTCCTTGAACGTGCTGTTCGTGGGGGAATCACCCGGGCGGACCAGATTGGAGAGCACATTCGTAAACTGTATGGTGGGTGGAAGGTTTGGCGTGACAAGGTCGGCAATCCGCGTGGGGATCAGCTGATACCCTGAGTCGTATGGGCTGGTGTTGTCGAACTGCCCCAGGACGCCATAAATCGTGCACGGCCCCACCGGACGGGCTTTGCCGACAATGTCCGTATTGGCGTTCACAAACAGCGCAAACGTCTCACTCGCCTGGTTGGTGATGGTTATTGTGGTGGAACTGAACGTCGGCGAACTTTGATCGATGAAGACGTTGGAAACCACCACGTAGGAACCTTCCAAAGCTTCGTATTGAGCTGCTGTCAGATTGAAATTGAGCGGTGTGGGAACGGGCAACGCATTGCCACTGCTGTTCGTTTTACCCGTAACGTCGAAACGAAACTCGAGCAACCCGCTAAAGTGGTCCAGCCGCCCCGTGACGGTCAGACTGTCGCCCGCCTGGGGAAGCAGACCGGTGGGGCTCCCCGCAAACACCGCAATGCCCGCCGTATTGTCCTGGAGATAAAACAATGAATTAGGGGCCGGAGTCAGATTCGCATGCGTGGTCACAATACCGGTAACGACATAAAAAGTATTGGTGTCCGACGGCAAATAGTTTCCGTCCACCAGGGTCCGCAGGTAATTGATATTGGTCGAAACTTGCGCGGATGCCCCAAGGGCTACTCCCAAACAAGCCGATGCTAGCACTTTCTTGATCATGATGTTTACTTGGGTTTGTACTGCTGTATTTGAAAATCTCAGGGGGAAGCTTTGTCGCGATTGGGATTCCAATAAACATCCCCGTTGTCCTTCTCAATCCGCACATCCGCCGAGTCCGGAACGGTGCGGTAGATGTAATCGTACTTGAAGAACTGAACGTGACCGTCAACAAAGACAATATTCGCCCCCAGGTTGGCATGGCGCTTGGTAAATCGTTGCCACCGACTCGCCGGGAAGATGCCGTTTCGATCCGGGCTGTCCACGTAGCTTTCCTGCGACGGGCTGAAGCAGGACTCCGTCAGCAATACGACCGCCGCCGAATTCCTCATGCCTCCCAACTTAGGCATTTGCGGATACACATAGCTGTTGCCCACGACCTTGTTCTTCAGCGAGGAAAGCAATTTCAAATCAATATTCATGGTGTAGCTGAAAAAACCGAAGCGGCCGCCTTTGATAAAAACGTCTCCCGACCCCGCCTTTGCGGTCGGACAATGCCAGAAGGCTCCGGCTCCGTTGGGATAAGGCATTGAGTCCCGATAAGGCAGCGTGGCTGTGTTGTAATATTGAGCGAGGGTTCTCTCGCTGACGTACGGTGGCAACATGTTGAACCAGGCTTCATCATCCTGCGGACTGCCCGGACCCGTGGTCGCGCCGGTGTCGACGCCATACTGACCACCGTTGTCGGTGCCATCCCGCGGGATCCGATCATTCGCGTCAACCGCATTGATCTGCAGCCCCAAACCCCACTGGCGCAGATTTGATGCACACTTGACGCGTTGCGCTTTTTCCTTTGCCTTCGACAAGGCCGGCAAAAGCATGGCCGCCAGGATGGCGATGATGGCGATGACCACGAGCAGTTCAATCAGCGTAAAGGCATTTCGGCGCAGACTTGATTTCATAGCGCAAGGAGGCCGCATGAGATGGACAAACATGTAGTAACTGGTTTTTCCGGGTTGAAGCGTTTCAGCTTTGGGCGCTTCGAAATTGTTTAGTTATCTGCACCACGACTCTAGGTAGGGCGTAGTAAATTGCAAGAGTTTATGGCCGTAAACTTATTAACATTAACATGTCACTTCGGTGTCGAATGTGTTTCAACCTTCACTGCCTTGTGAAAACGCCTTTAGCACTCAACGTGCCTTTCGCGTCACCGGCGATTCTGCCAGCGAACGGGTATCAAATGCAACGCCCACGTCATAAACCTCAAGGAAGAGGATGTGCCCAAAGCTTCAGAGTGAACAAAAGACAACAGAGCATCACCGGACAAATTTGCCCTTGCCAAGGCCGGTCGCTGCACCAATTGTTGAGGTATTCCAAACCCGGCTCCATGAAAACCTACATCGCTATCAAGTCAGAATCGTTTCCCCGGTTTCGTCGTGCGCAATTTCTGTTGGTGCCTCTCTGCGTATTACTTTGGGGATGTCCCGCCAGCAAATCGACGCATGACTCTCCGAGTGCTGCCTCAAAGTCCAGCGGCGCAACGAACCAGGTCGTTATCCGCGGCTCCAACACGGTGGGCGAGGAGCTGGCGCCGCGGTTGATTGCAGAGTTTCAGAAGGGACACGCGGAGATCACCTTTAATGTCGAAACGAAGGCCACGGGTTACGGTATGGCCGCCTTGCGCTCCGGACAATGTGACATTGCCGCTGCATCGCGGCCGGCCATTGAGGAGGAGCTTGAGTTGACCAAACAAAGCGGCATCGAAATGAATGAAACAATTATCGGCGCTTACAGCTTCACGGTGGTCGTTCATGCCAACAATCCGGTAAGTAATCTCACCAAAGACCAGGTTCACGACATTTTTACCGGCAAGATCACGAATTGGAAGGACGTCGGCGGATCGGACGCAACCATTGCCCTCTACATTCGCGATCCGATTTCGGGAACTCATCTCGGCTTTAAGGAAGTTGCGATGAAGAACGAGCCTTACGCCGCCCATCCGCACTTGCACACGAACTACACTGCAATCGTGCAAGCGGTGGCGGCTGACCCCCATGGCATTGGCTACTCCGGAATTGAGCAGGCAAAAGCACCCGGCGCAAAAATGCTCACCATCGAAGACGTGACGCCCAGCACCGAAACGGTCAACAGCGGCAAATATCCCTATGCCCGGACGCTGCGTTTCTATACCAACAAGGCGAACGAATCTCCCGCCA
The DNA here is from genome assembly GCA_036274115.1 of Verrucomicrobiia bacterium. Classification (GTDB taxonomy): domain Bacteria; phylum Verrucomicrobiota; class Verrucomicrobiia; order Limisphaerales; family JADLHS01; genus JADLHS01. The sequence continues at coordinate 19,812 of DASUGI010000048.1, read as the reverse complement.
CCAAGGATTTCATTCAATTCGTGCTGTCCAAGGAAGGCCAACAATTGATCGCTCAACTCGGGTTTACTCCAAAGTCGTGAGCGACGCGACTCGCACGTCGCCTCAGCTCAGTGGTGCTCGTCCCGGCCTGTGCATGAATAATTGAGGTTTGGCCAAGCGTCACATTCTGCACCATATTGGCCGAGTGAAAGTTCCATTCACCAAAGCAGGAATAACGTGCGCCACGCTGTTGTTGGCGTCGTTGGTCGCCGGAGCCGCGGACTGGCCCATGTTTCGCGGCGCGCCAGCACTCACTGGCATTGCCGCCGGCTCGCTGCCCGACAAGCCAGCCTTGTTATGGACCTTCAAAACCCAGGGTCCCGTGAGGTCGTCACCCGCCATTGCACAAGGACGTGTTTTCGTCGGTTCAAATGACCGACATTTTTACGCCATCGACTTCGCGACCGGCAAACAGATTTGGGCCGTCACCAACAGCGATGTGATTGACTCATCGCCACTGGTTCTGAACGGAACGATCTACGTTGGCGCCAACGACGCGAACCTCTACGCCCTGAATGCCGACACCGGGAAACAGCTTTGGAAATTCCAGACCGGCGACAAGATTCTCGGCGCTCCGAACTGGTTCACCGTTGAAGGCAAAACGAACATCCTTTTCGGCAGTTACGACTTCAAACTTTATTGTCTCGACGCTGCGACCGGCAAAAGCAACTGGGTCTACGAATCCGCCAACTACATCAATGGGTCGCCCGCGGTAGCGGATGGGCAAACGGCCTTTGGCGGTTGCGATGGCCTGCTCTACGTCATCGCACTGGCCGACGGCACGTTGAGTCGCAGCAATGAAATTGGCGCGCCGATCGCGGCCTCGGTCGCCCTCTACGATGGGCATGCTTACTTCGGCCACTATGAAAATCGCTTTCTCAGCGTGGACCTGAAAGCCGGCACGAATGCCTGGTCATTCCATGACCGCGAGTTCCCCTACTTCTCGTCGCCGGCGGTGACAAAGGATCGTGTTGTTTTTGGGGGACGCGACAAAAAACTGCATTGCGTGAATCGCGCTGATGGCAAAAGCGTCTGGTCCTTCGCCACGCGCGGCAAGGTGGACAGTTCACCCGTAGTCTGCGGTGACAAGGTCGTCTTCGGCTCTGATGACGGGCGGCTCTACCTCGTGTCGCTCAACGATGGCAAGGAGCTGTGGACGTATGAGGTTGGCAAGGCGATTGAAAGTTCACCGGCGGTCGCTGATGGAAAAATTGTTGTGGGCAGCGATGACGGCACGGTTTATTGCTTTGGAAAGAAATGATAAATCCTCGGAAGTTTCTCGTTTCCGGAATGATGAAAACTGTTCGGCACTCCGTCCAAACTGTGCCAGGTTTCCCGAGCCAGGAGGCATGAACACGTGAATGCGACTCCTTTAAAAACATCTGCCCCGCCGCTGCGGCATGAGACGACCGCCGGCAATTACTTTGTCGCCAACTATCCGCCGTTTGCGTTCTGGAAACCGGAATTCGTGCCCCAATTTGAAGCTGCACTGCAAGACGGATCATCCCGCGCCGTGCTCGGTCAGTACGTTCACATTCCTTTCTGCCGCAAGCGTTGCCACTTCTGTTACTTCAAGGTTTATACGGACAAAGACTCCTCCGAAGTGCGCGGCTACCTGGACGCGTTGCTGAAAGAACTCACAGTTTACGCGAACCAGCCGGTCATCGGCGGACGCAAACCCAAATTCGTTTACTTCGGCGGTGGCACGCCCAGTTACCTGTCTCCCGATCAATTGCGGTTTCTCACTGACGGCATGAAGCGCCTGCTGCCGTGGGATGAAGTGGAGGAAGTAACGTTTGAAGCCGAACCCGGCACGCTCACGGATCACAAGTTGAAAGCCATTCGCGATCTCGGCATCACGCGGCTTTCGCTGGGGATCGAACACTTCGACGACCACATCCTCGAGATCAACGGTCGCGCCCATCGCTCCAAAGAAATCGCACGCGCCTACGCTTACGCTCGGGAAATTGGTTTCCCGCAGATCAACATCGACCTCATCGCTGGAATGGTTGAAGAGACCGAAGAGAAATGGCGCGAGACGGTGGCCAAAGCCGTCGCCCTTCAGCCGGACTCCATCACGATTTACCAGATGGAAGTGCCGTTCAATACCGGCATCTATCAGCAGATGAAGGCTGATGGCAAGTTGGTCGCACCCGTTGCGGATTGGGAAACCAAGCGCGCCTGGGTGGACTACGCGTATCGCGAGTTTGAGAAGATTGGTTACACCGTCACCAGCGGCACGACCGTCGTGCGCGACCCGGAAAAAGTGAAGTTCATCTATCGCCAGGGATTGTTCTCGGGTGCGGACATTCTTTCCATCGGCGTCGCCAGCTTCGGTCACTTGAACGGCGTGCATTACCAGAATCACCACGAGTTTCAGCCTTACGTGGATGCGGTCAACGCTGGCAAACTCCCGGTCTACCGCGCGCTGGCGCCAGCCGCCGACGAGCGTTACATCCGCGAGTTCATGCTGCAACTCAAGCTCGGCTCAGTCAGTGCTGAGAAATTCAAAACCAAGTTCGGCATCGACCCACGCGAACAATTCGCCAAACCCCTCGCAACGCTCAAGGAATGGGGCTTCCTGACCAACGGCGGCGACCGCATCGGCGTCACCCGCGAAGCCCTCCTGCAAATTGACCGCCTGCTCCATGAGTTCTTCAAACCGGAACACAACACCGGACGCTATGCCTGATTCGCATTTGTTTCCCCTTTCCGAATTCTATTCCCACGCGAAACTGCCGCTTCCGGCCATCGAACAAATTCCGGGCGACGCCGTGCCCGAGCCATTCAAGTCCCTGCTGGTTCATAACAACGACATGACTCCCACTCTGGAGGCTTTTCACCGGTCGGACATTCACCTCGAAATCCTCAGTCGTGAAAAGCGTGGCGAATTTTATTTCCGCCAAGTCGTGCTTCGCCTCAACAGCGATGACCGTCCCGTCGAGTTTGGCGCCAACAAGGTTCACATTGGCCGTTTTCCCGAGGAGGCGCGCGACCTGATTTTGCAGGAGCAATTACCTCTGGGCCGCATCCTCAAAGTCTGCGGCATCCGACATCACACCGAAGCGAAAGGCTTTCTCCGCGTGACCTCGGATGAACTCATTGGCAGCAAGTTTGATTTGAACCAACCCGTAACTCTCTACGGACGCAAAGCCGTAATCTGCGACCAGCAGAACCGCCCCCTCTCCGAAATCGTCGAAATCCTGCCGCCCGCCTCAAGTTCTTAATCTTAATCATCATCTTATTCTTAATCTTCCGTCCGCATTTCCAATTGGAAGCGGGCATTGCCCTCTGTTAACTTCTTGTGAGACAACAAAAGGAAAGATGCCATGCCACAAGCCATAATGGATCCCGGCGAGGTCCGCCGGTTTGCCGAGGAGCTGAAACGATTCAACGTCGAGTTGCAGAATCGCATGTCGCTCCTGCAAGCCCGCTTCGCCGCGCTGGGCGATACCTGGCAGGACCAGGAACACACCAAGTTTTCCGAGGAGTTCCGCGACACCATGAAGGTGCTAAAGAAGTTCATCGAAAGCTCGAACCAGCATACTCCTTTCCTCCTGCGCAAGGCCCAACGCATCGAGGAATACCTGGACCAGCACTGACCCATGACCGCGAACAGTCGCAAGTTACACGGTGAACGTTGCAGGTTGGCGCTCTTACACGCGCAAGCTTCGGAACTTGTCACCTGCCGCCTGCCACCTGCCACCTTTTGAGCTATGCCCGAGCGCGCCAAAGTCACTTCGCTCGAGGCCATCGAGGATTTCCGGGCCAAGCTGATCGTCTACCGCGACAAGGCTACCCGCGTCCTTGACGAAGTGAGCGACGAGGTCACCCGGGCGCGCCTCTGGCTGGAAACGGACCGGCCCGCGTACTGGCAAAGTCAGATCAAGCAGCGCGCACGTGAATTGGAGCAGGCACAGCAGGAGCTGTTCAGTGCCCAACTATCCGGCCTTCGCGATGCCTCGTATGCCCAACAAGCTGCCGTGCAAAAATGCCGTCGGGCCATTCGCGATGCGGAAGAGCGGGCCAAAATCGTAAAACAATGGGGGAATCAGTTCGATCAACGCGTCCAGACTCCCGCTCGCCAGGTGGACAAGTTGCGTCACGTTCTTTTGCATGACCTCGGCCAGGCGGTTACCTGGTTGAATGAAGTGACCAAGACCCTCACTGATTATGCTGAGCTCGCCCCGCCCGGTTCGTCGACACTAAATGCCCCTGCCCCGGTCGAATCGTCTACCAAAAGTGAGAGTGGAACGACATGAGCGCCGCCCAAAATCGACTGGTCGCCTTGACCAACAGCCTCCGCACCGAATGGGAGCAAACCAAGCATCACTGGAACGACGCGAAGAGCCGCGAATTCGAACAACGCTTTCTCTCGGAACTGTTTTCCAGTGTCACCCAGACCGTCAGCCACATTGAATCCCTTGAACGAGTCCTCGCCAAAATCCGCCAAGACTGCGAATAATCTCCTGAACGCCGGCGAAACGCTGGCGCTGCTCGACCGTCTTCGACAGAGCTTGCGTGAGGCCGTCCAACGGACCGCCGAACTCGACAAGGATTTCACAACGCGCGCCAGCAAACTGCGCGCTCAACTCGAACAATCCCTCGCGGCCGAAAGCGCCCGCTGGACGAGCGAGTCTGAAAACCTCAGCGCCAACAAAGCCGCCCAGCAACAGCACGTCGAAGAGAAGTTCCTGGCGCGCAAGGACCGCATCACGCGCGCACTGGAAAACGCGCGCACCAAACGATTCGCTCAAATCGAAGGTGAAGAAGGCAAGCATACCTTCGATAATCAACGCGCGTTGCTGGACAACGAACGCACGAAGGAAGTTGACACTCAAAAGAACAAAGCCAACTACGAGTCGTTCACCGGCGAGCTCGCCAACGAACGCGCCGCCCTGGACCGAATCAGCAACCGCGCGCGTGCCACATTCTCGGGCTTTGGTTCACTGGCACGCCTCATCACTCATCCGCCAGCGACATCAGCGTTGGACACCAACGCACCCGAGACTCAACTGCTGGAGCGGCTTCGCGAGCACCGCGACCGCGCCGCACGCGAACTGGCGCGCACCAATGCCCTCGTGCTCCCGCTCATTTTCCGCCTTTTGCGTCTCTGGATTGGCATTCCGTTAATCCTCGTCGCTGCGTTCCTTCTCGTGCCGGAACTCCGGCGTTTTGATTTTCAAAACGTGCCTGTGAATGTCTGGGCCATTCTCGGCGGAAGCGTGCTGGCATTTTTAATCCTGCATTTCCTTGGCCGACTGCTCGCCGCCCCGCGCGCCAAAGCCGCGGTCATCGCCCTGCACTCCGCCTATCATTTGGCCGATGTCTGCGCCCAGAAGGCTGAAGCCAGTTTCAAGGCGGAAACAGAACGCATCCAGTCTACTCATGCCACCACGGCCCAAAAGTTGAACGACCATTGGAAACACATTCGTTCCGAAGCCAAAAATCTGCGCAGCGTGTGGACCGACCGCTTGAACGATCAGGCCCGCACTTTGAACCTGGCAAATGAAGAGTGGAAACGACTGCGCCTTAAGTCCATCAATGAAGGCCACGATGAGACGCTGGCCAAACTCAACGAGCAAACCTCCGCCACGCGAAAGCAACTCGAGACCACGCACGCCGAGAGCCTGGCCCGCATCACCGCGACTCGCGATGAAACTCGCGCCACCATCGACGCTCAATGGCAACAGGTGGTTCTGCCCACGTTGGCGACCTTGCGACAAGCCGCACTGCGCGCGGAACAAGTCTTCCCGCCCTGGCAACCCGAACTCTGGAAAAACTTCCGCCTGCCAGATGAATTCGCTCACGCGGCGAAGTTCGGCTCATTGGCTGCGGATTTGGAAAAGCTTTGCGAAGTTCAGTTTCCCGAACAGACGCGCACCGCACTGGGCTCGACGCACATCACTGTTCCACTCTTGATTGGTGTTCCCAACCACGCCTCGGTTCTTTTCGAAACCAAACAATCCGGCCAGCAGCAAGTCATCGGCGCGCTCAACAATCTTGTGTTGCGATTGCTCACCAGTGCCGCGCCCGGTCGGCTGGCCTTCACCATTTTTGACCCGGTTGGCCTGGGCCAGAATTTCGCCGGCATCATGCACCTGGCTGATTTCGAGGAGCGCCTCATCAACAGCCGCATCTGGACGCAACAAGCGCAGATTGAGCAACGTCTGGCGGACCTCAACGAGCACATCGAGAAGGTCACGCAAATGTATCTCCGCAACGAATACGCCTCGCTCGCGGAATACAATGCTCAAGCGGGCCGGCTTGCAGAGAAATATCACTTCCTGGTCATCGCCGATTTCCCGACGAACTTCAGCGACGTCGCCGTCAAACGCCTGCAAAGCATCGCCGCCAGCGGCCCGCGTTGCGGCGTGCATCTGCTCATTCATTGGGATCAACGCAAGGCCGCGCCCGTCGAGTTCGTCCCGGAAGAATTGCACAAGAACGCCATTTGCATCGTGCCCAAAGGGGACGGCTTTGCTGTTGCCAGCGCGAACTGGGACGGCGTCAAACTCTCGCTGGACGCGCCACCCGATCCCGAACTCGCTACTCACCTCCTCCAACAAATCGGCAAAGACAGCACCGATTCATATCGCGTCGAAATGCCCTTCGCCGAAGTCGCACCCGACGACAACGAGTTGTGGTCGCTCGACACCACTAACGAACTGCGCGTTCCCATTGGCCGCACAGGCGCGACCAAGCTGCAGTATCTCGCGCTCGGCCAAGGCACGCGCCAGCACGGATTGGTCGCCGGCAAAACGGGCTCCGGCAAGTCCACGTTGTTCCACGTCATCATCACCAATCTTTCGCTCTGGTGCAGTCCGGAGCAGGTGGAGTTTTATCTCGTGGACTTCAAGAAAGGCGTCGAGTTCAAGACCTACGCTTCACACAAACTGCCGCATGCGCGCGTGGTCGCCATTGAGAGTGACCGTGAATTTGGCCTCAGCGTGTTGCAGCGTGTGGATGACGAACTCAAGCGTCGCGGCGATTTGTTCCGCAAGCATAACGCGCAGAACATTGCCGGCTACAAAAGCGCGGGTGGCGCGGAACCGATGCCGCGCGTCCTACTGTTGATTGACGAGTTCCAGGAATTGTTTGTCGAGGATGACCGCGTGTCGCAAGGTGCCGCGCTGTTGCTGGACCGCATTGTGCGCCAGGGCCGCGCCTTTGGCATTCACGTGTTGCTCGGCTCGCAAACGCTCGGTGGCGCTTACACGCTCGCTCGCGCTACCATTGGCCAAATGGTAGTTCGCATCGCACTCCAAACCAACGAAGCCGATGCCTACCTCATCATGAGCGAGGACAACCCTGCCCCCCGTTTGCTCTCGCGCCCGGGCGAAGCGATCTACAACGACGACGGTGGCGCGATTCAGGGCAACAGTCCCTTTCAAGTTGTCTGGTTGCCGGATCGCATTCGCGACGAGTGGCTCGATAAGGCGTCGGCCCTGGCAGCAAGCCGGCGAGTTTCGGCATCGCCAATTATCTTTGAAGGCAATGCCCCGGCCAGCATTCAGGACAATCCGTTGCTCAATGCGCTGCTTCACGCTGACTCGCTGCAAGCCATCACTTCTCCACGAGCCTGGCTGGGCGCGCCAAACTCCATCAAAGGCCCAACGGAAGTTACGTTCCGGCGTCAGAGCGGCAATCATCTGTTGGTGGTAGGTCAACGGGAAGAAACCGCTCTGGGTATGGTCGGCGTTACGCTCATTTCCCTCGCAACTCAGCTTACGAAGACTGGCGCACAGTTTCTTATCTTCGATTGCAGCGCGCCGGATTCAGCCGAATCAAAGTTCCTTTCTCGCGTGGCACGGCTCATTCCACACGGTGTCAAACTGGTTCAAGCCGGAGACGTGGATGAAGTGATGGCTGCCCTCGCCATCGAACAACAGCAGCGCGCCGAAGGGGCAACGACGTCGAGCCCGGAAACATTTTTATTCATCCACGGATTGCAACGGAACAAGAAACTGCGCTTCGATGAAGAAATGAGTTTCTCGCTCGATGCTGACGCGGGCAAGAATCCCGGCTTGCAGTTAAACAAGCTCATTTGCGAAGGCGGCAGCCTGGGCTTCCACGTCATCGCCACCTGCGACAGCTACAACAACGTGATGCGCATGTTGAGCCGCAAGGCGCTCAGCGAATTTGAAATGCGTGTGGTCTTCCAGATGAGCGCCAACGATTCCGCCAGTTTGATTGAATCGCCCGCGGCCAACGATCTCGGCTTGCACCGGGCCATTTTGTATAACGGCCAACAAGGCTGGACCGAAACCTTCCGCCCGTACGCGCTGCCAGACAATGCGTGGTTGGATGAAGCTGGACAGAAGCTCGCTAAACTTCATTCTTGAATCTGCGCGCGCTCACTTGCGTCAAGACAAGGTGACGCTAACCATTGCTGACATTTGTAAACATGACTGACACACAAAATCATTTCGACGCCATCATCATCGGCGGCGGGCCTTCCGGCTCGTCCGCTTCCGCTGTCCTCGCTGAATACGGCCATCGCGTGCTTGTGCTCGAACGCGAGAAGTTTCCACGCTACCACATTGGCGAATCGCTGATCCCATTCACTTACCAACCGCTGAAACGAATCGGCATGATCCCGAAGATGAAGTCGTCTGCGTTCGTGAAGAAATACAGCGTGGTGTTCATTTCCCGGAACGGCAAAGCCAGCGAGCCGTTCTACTTCTACACGCGCTACGATCGCGAGTCCATTGCCCAAACCTGGCAGGTGCTGCGCTCAGAGTTCGACCAGATGCTGATGGATAACGCGCGCGAAAAGGGCGCGCAAGTAATGGAAGAGGTGACCGTAAAAGAATTGCTGCGCGACAATGGCAAAGTCGTCGGCGTTCGCGCCCATAAAAAATCCGGCGAAGTCGTGGAATTTCGTGCGCCAATCACCCTCGATTGCTCCGGGAAAGAGGCCTTCACCACCACGCGCAATGGTTGGCGCACCAGCGATCCCTATTTGAACAAAGTTGCGGTGTGGACTTATTACAAAGGCTCGAAGCGCGAACCCGGCATTGACGAGGGCGCGACGACGGTCGCCTACGTGCCCGAGAAAGGCTGGTTCTGGCACATCCCGCAACACAACGACATGGTCAGCGTCGGCGTCGTCGCGGAAGGCAAATACCTCACGCGCGACGGGGTGCGCGAACCGGAACAAATCTTCAAACGCGAGATCGAACAGAATGCGTGGATCAAGGACCACCTCTCCGTTGGCGAACAAGTTGGCAAATACTTTTTGATCAACGAATACACCCAGCATGCGAAGCACTGTGGGAGCGATGGCTTGTTGCTGGTGGGTGATGCCTTTGCGTTCCTCGATCCCGTCTTCAGCAGCGGCGTGATGCTCGCGCTCAAAAGTGGCGTGATGGCCGGCGAAGAAGTTCACCAGGCGATCCTCGAAAGGGATTTTTCGGCGCAGCGCTTTGCCCATTATGGCCGCCTGATGCGCGAAGGTGTTGAGAACATGCGCAAACTCGTTTACGCCTTTTACAACCCGCAATTCTCCTTCAAGAAGGTGATTGAAGCCCGGCCCGAAGCCGCCGGCGAAATTACCGACTGCCTTTCTGGAGACGTGAACAAGGATTACACGGCATTGTGGAACAAGATCCGGGAGTATGTGCCGCTGCCGGAGGATTTACCGGTCGGCGAGCCGTTGCTGCAGTAGCGGAGTCATGCGGGTTTTTCCTGATCGCTCCGAGGACAAAGCCAGCGGGCAACAACTCGAGTTCGCATCAAGGATAGCGTGCCCGATAAAACTGGTTCAAAGCACCGGGGAACGGGATATTCGTAATCTGCACCGTGCCTGAAGGATTGGGGACATTAGTCAAGACCGACCATTGCGTCAGATTGGTGGACGTCAGGAATTCGATGCTGAAACCGGGATTACCGCTTAGCACCAGCCGGACGTTTCCGTCTGGCAATCGGCCGATGAGGTCAAACACGAGCGGCTCGGCCGGTTGTGGCAACAAGAAAGTCAGCGCGTCAGCCATGTAGGCATTGCGGACTGAACTGGAAGTGATCGTTTCAAAAGGAAACCCGAGATAAACCACGCGTCCACCGCCAGCCGACCCATCATAGGCAATTGCCGCGGCACCAGTCACAACCCCCTGGTAGTTCAATACTGAGGACGCACCAACTCCGGTCGGTGTAAGGAGGTCCGGGAAGCCTACGGCGTAAATGCCCATCGAACCGTTGTCAAAACCACCATTGAGATTCCCGTTAAAAATCGAGCCACCAACCGGAGTAAAGGTGTAAACACCCGAATCATCTCCGGCGTAAGCGGCTCGAAGCTGGTTGTGCAGGAAATTCCGATCTGCTGCGCTCGGTCCGCCAGGGCGGTCCAGATCCCAGGCGATTTCCGATCCCGACACAAACAAGCTTCCGCCCGCAGCCAGGAATGCACTCACGGAACTTTGTTCCGACGCGCTGAACGACTCATCCGCGGTGGACTCGTTGCCGCAGGCCCAGATGACAATCGGATAATTGCTCAGGTTCACCAAGCCAAGCGATACCGCTTCGTTCTGGCAGGAATCATAAACCAAACCGTGCGCGCCCACCGCGTGGGCATGCGGCACGACGTAATCAAATGCATTGTTTCGCGCGGGTAACACGCGGTTCATCGTGCCGCTGTTGGCGTCGTGACCCGGCGGCTTGTAGTTTTGTGCCGCGGGCGTCTGCCGAATGTTGATGGATTTATCGAAGCGATCAAACGCGTTGACGATCAATGCCCGCGGCGTCCAGGGGCTCGCGGCAACCCGGCAAGCCACCGTTTCCGATGGCATCGATTGTCCGCCGGAGTTCGTCGCCGCGACGCGAAAGAAGTAGTTCTGGTTTGCAGCAAGGTTGGTGAACGCGAATGAAGTCACGTTACCTGAGGCAACTGGATTTCCGAAACCGTATCCGTTGGTGGATTGGTAAATCAGGTAACCACTCACGGGGCCGCTACCCGCTTGTGCCACTGGGGAGGACCACGAGAGAACGACGTTGCTGCCCGAACCCATCGCGCGAACATTGAACGGAGGCTCGGGAACGAAGGTGAGCGGCACGGCATCGAACTCGTTCATGTAACGCACCGCCGCCTGATAACCGGCGCGGGCAATCCAGTTCCGCACCTTCGGATCACGCAACAACGCGGCATCGCTCGCGTCATCATGAAACGCCACTTCAATGATGGTGGCGTCCATCTCTCCCCCAAGCGTGTCATTGCGGATTTCTCCAAAAGCAAACGTCTGCGTGGCCGTAATGCTGCTCCCGCGGTTGAACCAGGCCACCTCCAGCGGCGGTGAACCTATTCCCACCAAATCGTTGTTCACCTCCAGGCCCGCGAGTTGCGCGAGACGAAACTGGTTGGGCGTGCCCGTGCCCGGATGATTGGCGTTGTCGTTCCACAAGCCGACCACGCCACGGCCGCCGCCCGCATTCGAGTGGAAGCTGATGAATATCCGTTTGTAAATATTTTCGGCCGCCTCGCGGTTCATTTCTCGCGCCATGCGAATGGGCGCACCTACGTTGTCGTCACCGTCATCGGTGGTTACGGCCGGCAAATCTGGATCATACAGTGCAGCCGATTGCCCCTGGCCCAGCGATGTCTGCACCCAGTAACGGGCGCATTCCTCCTCCCGCGGATAGCTCGATACGCCGAAGCCCCGGTCCACGCTACCCATGCCATTACCGAAGCGGATGGCATCCGCGATCACGACGCTGCCGACGAGGGGCGCTGGTTGGAGATTGCTAATCACCACCGCGCCTTTTGTTGGGTTTGAGCCAGCGTCGAAGTAATACGTGCCGAGATAAACCCAACCGTTCCCCACCATGTGATGCGGCACGCGCACAAGCGATTCTCCACCCGTGTGCCGAATACGGTAGAGTTGAAACGTGCGATCCGGTCCATGCCGCACCCAGGTGTAAACGGGGTAATATCCGGCTGCGGGAAGATTCGGCGTGTAGGCGGCGGTGGCAGTCTCGGCGGGGCTCAGAGATGCAAAACGATACGGAACGTCGCCCGGATTGCCGTAAAAAGTGGTCGACGTACTCGTGCTCCAACTCCCCACGAACGTGACGCCCGCATCGTCATTGTCGAGCACCACTTCGTTGGTCTGGTTGCCAAGAGGCCGCATGGGGACGACCGTGGCACCGGCATTGAAGCAATACGTTGCGAACAGGTTCATCTGGTCGACGTTGCCGTAGTCCTCGTTCATCTCAAGCAACACGGGGCGCTGCAAACCCCAACTGCTCGCCCCAGCGGTCCAACCATGCCCGCCGCTCGTGAAAACAATGCGCCCACTCAAAGCGCCCACCGGCTGGCCGAGCGCCGGCCCGATGGGTCCGGCCAGATTGGCAGTTCGCGTCTCTGGATCTGTAGACTCGACCTCCTTGAAATCCGGTGATTGTGCGACGATTCCAGCATGAGGATCGTCGGGTGTGCACGGGTGCATTTGCGGGATTTCCCCAAATGCGGCGAATGCAACGACGCAATGCACAGTCAAGACGCTGACCGGACGCAAAATTGAAGGGGCGAACCACGCAACGGCGGGAACGATAATACGACTCACAACAGACTTCATGTGCTGACTGATTGTGGGCAGAAGGTAGCTTGCGAATTCAGCTGCTCCAAGCAGTATTACCCGCGTGCCATGACCTAAAGATGGGGGCAAACCTTGTCCCCTCACGCAGCCGTCACGGTCTCGGCTCGTGATACGCCTTGCCAGCGCGGTAAAGCTCAATCAACCCCTGGTTGCGCCGCGCCACGTCTGCCAGACCCTGTCGGCTCGCCAGGTCACGCGCCTGCTCGGCAGTCTTGATGGCCTCCGCAAATTTTCCTGCCTCAGCGTAGGCAGCCGCCAGCGTGCCGACAACGGTCGGAACGCTGTTGCTCGACAGTTCACACGCCCGCAGGCCAAATTGTACCGCCTTGGTCCCATCGCGAAATTCCGCCACCGGACAAGTGGCGTGAATCCAGGCCAGGTTGTTCAAGGCTTCAACCGAACCGGGGTCCAACCGAAGCGCTCTATTATAGTGCAAAATCGCGTCGCGAGTTTGACCTTGAGCTGACAAGACTGCCGCCAGGTTTAGATGCGACGGCACGTCCTTCGAATCGACCTCCAGCACGGCACGATAATGCACCGCCGCTTCGCGCCAGCGTTGTTGCTTTCGGAAGGTTTGGCCGAGGTTATAATGCGCTTTCTTGTACCGGGGATTGATCGCGACAGCCGCTTCATACTCGCGAATTGCTTGCTCAATGTTCCCGGAGCTTTCCAGGCCCGTGCCCAACGCAAAGTGAGCGGACGGGTTGGCAGACGTCACTTGCAACGTCCGCTCAAAAAGCGTCACCGTGTTGCGCCAATAAGCGAGCTGCTCGCGCGTCAAGACAACGCAGGCAACCGCGACCGCCGTTCCCAGCCCGAAACAGAGTTGCCTCTGGAACGAAAGTTTTTCTGTTGCTGCCGTCAATGCCCACACCACGGCGATTGCGGGCCCGATCAGGGGCAAATAGGTGTAACGATCCGCCAAGGCTTGTTCGCCGACCTGAACCAACCCGAGCACCGGAACGAGCGTGCCGAGATACCAGAACCAGCCCACGGCGAGATAAGGCCGCGCGCGAAGGGTTCGCACGCAAAGCACGGAAACTGCGACCAAAGCCACCGCCGCAACTCCAATCGCCCAGCCCGGCCAGCGTTCTGCCGTGGCGTAAAACACTGCGGGATGCGGATAAATAACAGCCAGTTTGGCCGGCCAGATCGCGTGCCCCAGGTAACGGACATAGCTCATCACGGCATTCACGATTCGATCGGTGATGGCAACCTTGTTCATGTCCGCGACGGCACCGGCCTCCTGCTGCACGATCAACGTGATGACGCAGACGACCAGGCACAGTGCGAGGAATGGGACTTTCTCCAGAAGCAGATGGCGGAGAGTTAAACGTTGAGAATTGAGGGTTGAGAGCCCAAAGCGCTGCAGCGGCCACACGTCCAGGAGCAGCATCACAAATGGCCAGGTGACCAGCATCGCCTTGCTCATCAACCCCAGAGCAAGGAGCAGAAGCGATGCAGCATACCAGAGACGCGCGCGGACGCAGGCTTTTCCTGACACCTGACACGTGACACGTGACGCATACCGTGCATATGCCATCAGGCACAACAGTCCAAAGAAGGCGCACAGCACGTCTTTGCGCTCGGACGCCCAAGCCACGGATTCGAGGCGCAATGGATGCAGGGCAAACAACGCCGCCACTGCCACACTGCGCCACGTAGACCCCGTCATCTGAAAGAGCAGCAGAAACACCAACGCGGCGTTCACCGCATGAATCGCTGCGTTCATCAGGTGATGCGCCCCGGGATTCACGGCGAACAATTGGCAATCCAGCATGTGCGACAGTGTGGTGATTGGATGCCAGTTACCGACCACTGGCCGGGTAAACGCGTAACTAACGCCGCTCACCGTCAGGCCGGCTTTAATCTGGTCGTTCTCGGTGATGAACTGCGGATCGTCGTAATAGATGAAGTCGTGCTGCCGCACGGGCCAATAAACGCCGAGCGTGACAGCGAAGAGCACGAGACAGATGACCAGCGGACGACGCACGCCGGAAATTCAGTTGGAAGCGCGTCGAGAAGGCAACGAGAAAAACCTGGCAAGCCAATGCACACCGTCACTTCTTCAGGCGGCAAAACCAGAACGCTAGTCCACCTAGCGACACAAGAGCCAAGGAAGTTGGCTCAGGGACGACAAACACCGAGAAACCGGGAATCTGCCCAATCCCAATGCCGAATGCACTGGGATTGGGAGTTGCCCCTTCTCCCAGGATCGCTGAGCCTAAAGCAGATTGTCCGTATGAAAAAATCCCCGGCTTGGCCGCGTCCCAATCGGTGCCACCAGAATACGATTGCCATCCCCGAACGATGAAGCTCACTGTGCTGCCGGGAGGGTACCCCGAGGCATGTGCGACTCCCGTGTTCTGGAGTCGGCCAGCGCCGCTCGCGGAACTGGAGTTGACGGTATACGCAACCGCAAACTGCCAGGCCGGATCGTTAATACCTAAGAGACCAGGGTCGGGTGCCGCAGTGCCATACGGTGCGATAAAAAGCGCAAAATAGAACGTCGTCTCAGGCGAAGATCGAGGCGGCATGGGTGTGGGAGGAAAATCCCAACCTTGAATAGAAATGAGCGTCGACGACGTGTTGTTCCAAATAATACCGCCTTGGCCGAGGGCATCGCAGGAAAGCAAGACAGCCAGCAGCATTAAAAAAGTTTTCATATGAAGACGCGATTTATCTTGAACTGCACTGAAGCTATCGTGCGCCCGAAATCAATGCGAGCGCCGACATAAAAGCCATATGGCCCCTAAACCAAGTCCAGCAAGCGTAAGGGCAGACGGCTCTGGCACAAACGTCATATCAAACCCCGGAACTTGGCCTGCAGCTGGATTTATCCCGAACAGCGGCGACATGGGAAGATCACCAGCAATCCATAAGTCGTTCCCAACGGTTGAAGAACCAATAAACATTGGGACCAGCGGCGATCCATTGTTCCAGTTGGCCAACGCTTCCGACCACGTTGCTCCCGCATTGGCAGACCAGCCGCGTACCACAAAGTCAACGGGAAGGCCGATTCCGTAGTTTATTGGAATGTAACTGCGGTTGACCAGGCGTCCCGGCCCAACTGGGTGGTTGGTGTTGTAGGCTTCAACTGCTTGAAATCTCAAATCGGAAAACCCGACTTGCACATTGGCGGTCTCTATGGTGCTCGCGGGCGCGAGAAACGCGGCAAAGATGAATTGTAGATTTGTGGAAGTCGGCATGGGAACTCCACCTCCGGAAATCAGCGTGGCTGGAGTATTGAAAAAGTGAATATAGCCCTGACCGTAGGTTGCCGAGGAAAGCGCAGTACAACCAACCAGCGCCAGAAGACTTCTCATGAAATGGCCGGGGTTCATTCGAAAACGGTGACTGAAACTACCACGCGCCCAGGCTCAATGCGAGCACCGACGTAAAAGCCACATCGCCGATGAACCAAGTCCAACAAGCGCAAAGGCGGACGGCTCTGGCACAAACGCCCGGGCGACCGAAGCTACCACGCACCCGGACTCAATGCCAGCGCTGGCAAAGACGCGGAGGACGTAATGCCGATGTCCAATTTGCTTCCGGCAAAAACACCGTTACGGATTCAGGATTTGAATCCAGTTGAACGTGCCGGTGTTGTTCCCGAAGAAGAAGCCTTCGCCGATGGCGATGGTTGGCTCCGGGCAATCCGCACCCTGCGAATCACTCCAGCCTGTTTCAGAAAGACTGTCTCTCAGGTAAGCGTCCCAGGAGCTGGTGTCGCAGTTCCATTTCTGGATGTTGTTACCGGTTTGAAGCGGCAGACCCAACACGCTGGTTACCGGGCCAGCCAGAGCTAGAGGAGATCCGAGCGCACTCAATCCGATTGGCACGGTTACCGCATTCGTGCCGGTGCGAACAGTGCCGCTGAAGGTGATGGTGGCTGCGCCCGAGTTGTTGCCGTAGAAGAATCCCTTCCCCGGCCCGAGAACGGGCAAGGAAGTCAACGCCGCTTGATTGCCTGCGCTGTTATACCAACCGGTGCTGGACAAGGAATCCATGAACCACGTCTCCCAACCCATGCCGGTCCATATTTGGATGTTATCGCCGTCGCGATAGGGAATCACATGATCGGCGCGATTCACCTGGCCTGCGGGGCCGGCGTTCAACGGGTTGGACAAACAGCTCAAGCCGCACAGCGGCACAACGTGCTCTGCGGAGAAGCACTGAAACGGGACGATACCGATCGTCAGAATTGCTGCGAACAAGGTTTTTGTTTTCATAGGTTGATGGTGGAATGGGTTCGAAGAGTCGAGAACCGGTACTCGTCATTCTCTTTTGCGCTGGCAGAACACGAAACACAATGCCGCGCCAAGTCCTGAGAGTGTCAGGCTGGTAGGTTCCGGGATTCCGATAATAAAGCCGTTTATCTGTTTGCCATATGGCTCATCAAGATTTCCGAACGCGCTCCAAACGGGATACATACCCCCTCCGATTGGCCCAAACCCAAGGTGCGATTGTCCATAATTGGCCGGGGAAAGACCGAACTTGGCCGTCTCCCAATCCGCCCCACCCGCAGAGGAATGCCATCCGCGAATGACGAAGCTGACGGTTTCTCCGGGCGCGTAGCCAGGTATCGCTGTAACACCAGGGTTTTCGAAACGGCCAACGCCGCCGGGCGCGGTGCTATTCATCGTATAGCTCACCACATTTTGCCAATTGGGATCGTGGATTCCCGGAAAACCCGGTAGTGGTGCCGGCGTGCCATAAGGTGCGATGAACAGACCAAAGTAGTAGGTGGTCTGCGGGGAGACTCGGAACGGCATCGGACTGCCCAGCGTGCCATCCGTGATCAAAGTTGCAAACGTGTTGTTCCAATTCATCATACCCTGGCCGAAGGTCAACATCTGGAAACCCATCAGGGCTGCAAGTAGAAGACTTTTCTTCATAAGCTGAACGAAGGTTTAATTTGTTTGCGTCACCCGGAAGCTTGCTGCGCCGCTGAGAGCACAAACGCTCTCACTATTTTTAGAATGGTTCAACTTCAACATCTACGTGACCCGGATACAAGCAGAAAGAATGTTGATTTTGAGTTTTATCCGAAGGCTGATTTCTCCAAATTGGCCTGCGCGAAATGACGCCATTAACCGACAAACGAAAGCTCCTGATCATTGCGCTCCTGCTCGCCCTGATCACCGCGGCGATATACCTGCCAGTCCTGGGCCATGACTTCATCAACTACGATGATCCGGATTATGTCACCTTCAATGAAGTCGTCCTTCGCGGCCTGACGGGGGAGGGACTCAAATGGGCTTTCACTACGGGCCATGCGAGCAACTGGCACCCGGTGACGTGGCTTTCCCACATGCTGGACGTGCAGCTGTTTGGCGTAAAACCCGCCGGGCATCATGGAACAAACGTCGCACTGCATGTGGCAAACGCCGTCCTGCTGCTTCTGCTGCTCTGGCAATTGACGGGAGTAATCTGGCGCAGTGCCTTCGTTGCGGCGTTGTTTGCCCTGCATCCTTTGCACGTGGAATCGGTGGCGTGGGTCGCGGAACGCAAGGATGTGTTGAGCACGTTTTTTGGATTGCTGTGCCTGTTGGCATATGGGGCTTATGCGCGCCACAAATCGACACCTCACCCTACCCTCTCCCCGGACGAGGCGGAGAGGGCAAACAACAAGTCGAAGGTTGCATATGCGCTAACGTTCACGTTTTTGGCGCTTGGTTTGATGAGCAAGGCGATGCTGGTGACGTGGCCATTTGTGATGTTGCTCCTGGACGTATGGCCATTAAAACGGATTGAACTCTCAACCTTCAACGTTCAACTTCCAACGCTCAAGCGGCTAATCCTGGAGAAATTGCCGTTTTTTGCGCTGGTGATCGGCTCTTGCGTTGCGACGTTTCTGGTTCAGCAATCCGCTGGCGCGGTCACGACCATGGAGAATCTGCCGCTCGAAGACCGCTTGGCGAATGCCGTCGTGTCGTACGCCAAATATCTTTTCATGACAATCTGGCCAGCGGATCTCGCTATTTTTTACCCGCATCCGGAACTGCGTTATCCCGCCTCAACCCAATGGTCCGGCTGGGCCATTACATTAACGTTGGTGGTGCTGGCTGGCATTTCATGGCTCGCCTTCAAGCGACAAAGGGAGCTTCCCTATCTTTTCACGGGCTGGTTCTGGTATCTGGGAATACTGGTACCGGTGATTGGGATTGTGCAAGTAGGCACACAGGGATTGGCCGACCGTTATACTTACGTTCCGCTTATCGGCATTTTTGTCGTGATCGCGTGGGGATCACATCTGTTGATCGAACGGTTGAAGATGCCGCCGTTTATCCGTCCCCTGCTCGGCTTGGTGGCGCTGGTTTCCTGCGCGATCATCTCCTACCAGCAAGTGCTGGTGTGGCGCGATGATTTTACGCTGTTTGGGCACGCGTTGAAAGTGACCACCGGGAACGCGCCAGCTCACTCAACGCTTGGGAAAGCCTGGGCAAAAAAGGGTGATTACGCAAAAGCACTGGAACATCTCCGCGCCGCCAGGGAAGCCTACCCGCACTACCCGAACGTCCGTTACGACACGGGGCTCACCTTGTTTTACATGGGACGCTACGAGGAAGCGATCGAAGAGTATCTCGCTGAACTCGCGCACAAACCGGATCACCTCATGGCCCGCAACAACCTGGCTACGGCCTACCGTTTCGCGGGCAAGCCTGACGAGGCTATCGAACACTATCGCCTCGTGCTTGACGTTCAACCGGACCATCCGCAATCGTTGCGTGGTCTGGGATCGACTCTAATGGAACTCGGCAGGGCTGAGGAAGCCGTGACCTACTTGAACCGGGCGGTGGAACTAAACCCGGAATTGGAAGGGGCCCGAGTGGAGCTCGCCCGCGCATTGGCATTCGCCGGACAGTTCGACCGGGCGCAATCGGTTCTAAACGTGGCTGGGCCTGAAAAACCAGCGATAGCTTTGCTGCTCGGAGAGATCCTCAGCAAGGCTGGAAAGACCAACGAAGCTGCCGAGTTTTTTCAGGATGTTGTCCGACGATTCCCGAAAATCGCCGACGAACTCCTGAACGAAGGGAAGCGTCAACTCGCGGCAGGCCAACTCAATGCCGCGCTGACGAGCTTCAACACTGCCGTTCAATTGTCTCCCAATCTGGCAGAAGCGCACCAGGGGGTGGGAATCGCACTCGCCCAGCTTGGAAGAGTGGATGAGGCGGTCCGT
>DASUGI010000047.1:0-27229 GCA_036274115.1 Verrucomicrobiia bacterium | reverse complement strand
ACAAAATGAAAAAGATACTGGTAATCGAAGATGAGCCCGAGATGCGGCGCAATCTGCTCACGATCCTGAAGCTCGAAAAATTTCAAACTGCCGGTGCCGCTAATGGCCGCGATGGCCTCGACGCGGTGAAAACGGAGAAGCCCGACCTCATCCTCTGCGATGTCATGATGCCGGAACTGGATGGTCACGGCGTGTTGGATGCCCTGCGCAAGAGTGAAGACACCGCGTCCATTCCATTCATCTTCCTTACGGCCAAAGGCGAGAAAGAGGATTTGCGCAATGGAATGAACCTTGGCGCGGATGATTACCTGACTAAACCCGTCGCCCGATTGGATTTGCTGGAAGCCATCAATGCCCGACTGCGCCGATCCGAGCAAACGGCTCAACGCGAATTCAAGCCAGACTTCTCCTCGTTCGAACCGCTGCTGAAGCTAAACCTGACGCCACGCGTTGCGGAAGTGTTGCTCTGGGTCGCGCAAGGCAAGACGAATGGAGACATCGCCTCCATCCTCGGCATCAGCGAATCCACCGTTAAGAAGCACCTGCTGGAGATCTTCGCCAATCTCGGCGTGGAGACGCGCAGCGCGGCAACGCTGCGGGCGCTGGAAGTTTTGAGTTCGCCGCGCGCCGCCGCCAAGTGATGAATCTCCATTTCCGTGCATTAGGCAGCGGACCGCCACTGGTCATTCTGCACGGACTGCTTGGGTCACTCGACAACTGGGTACCGGTCGCTCACAAGTTGGGCCACCACTTCCAGATTTTCCTCGTCGATCTACGAAATCACGGTCATTCGCCGCACGCCGAAGAATTCGGCTATGACGAAATGGCGGAGGATCTGCGTGAGTTCCTGAATCAACAGCACCTCGCAAAAGCTCACATCCTGGGGCATTCCATGGGTGGCAAGGTGGCCATGCGGTTCGCGCAACTTCATCCGGGCATGTTAGGCAAACTCGTGGTGGTGGACATTGCACCCCGCAAGTATCCATCCCGGTATAGCGGCCTGATGGATGCAATGCTCGCGGTTAACCTGAGCGGTCTCCAGCGTCGAGACGAAGTGGATGTTGCCCTCAGTTCCACCATTCCCGACACCGCCTTCCGCCAATTTCTCCTGAAGAATCTCGGTCGCGACGCCTCCGGCCAACTGTTCTGGAAGCCCAACCTGAAATCCATTCGCGCCAACTACGATGCCGTTCGCGGCAATTTCCCGGGCGATACCCGTTGTGACTGCCCTGCTCTGTTCATTCGCGGTGAGAAGTCGAATTACATTCAGGAAAACGATCTCACGCTGATTCACGAACTGTTTCCAGCCGCACAAATTGAGACCATTGCCGGCGCCGGCCACTGGGTTCACGCGAACGCGCCCGACAAAGTGGTCGACGTTGCCACCCGTTTTTTATTGGCAGAATCGTAAGCAACGTTTGCCTCGACGCGAATTTCCCGCAATACTGCGCTTTCGAATGAGCGCTCCACCTGACCCATCGGGCGCCACCATGCCATGGTGGCGCGGGTTGCATCGTTACCATTGGTTCGTCTTCGCCATGGCATCACTCGCGTGGCTGTTTGATTGTCTCGATCAACAGTTGTTCATTCTCGCGCGCGATTCCGCGATGAAACACCTGCTCCCCCCAAGCATGGACTCCAAGGAATATGGCGCCTATGCCACCGCCATCTTTATCATGGGCTGGGCGACAGGTGGCTTGATTTTCGGCGCGGTCGGCGACCGCATCGGTCGGGCGCGCACGCTCACCCTGACCGTACTGATGTATTCCGTGTTCACGGGACTCTCGGCGCTCTCGACCGGTTGGGTGGATTTTGCGATCTATCGCTTCATTACCGGGCTGGGCGTTGGGGGCGTCTTCGGCCTCGCAGTGGCGCTGATCGCCGACGCGCTGCCGGACAAAGCCCGTCCCGGTGCGCTCGGAATGCTCCAGGCCCTCTCCGCGGTGGGTAACATCACCGCCGGTTTGATCGGCATGACCGTGGGAAAACTGGTGGCGTCCGGCGGCGTCAATGCAGCCTGGTCCTGGAAACTCATGTTCCTCGTCGGCGCCGTGCCGGCGTTTCTTTGCGTCTTCATTCAGATGCGGCTCAAAGAGCCCGAGAAGTGGGTAAAGGCGCGCGAGGAAGGCCGCCGCACGGGGGTCGCGTTCGGCTCCTACAAGTCGCTATTCGGCGAGGCACGTTGGCGAAAACCCGCGCTGCTCGGAATGGTACTGTGCGTCGCGGGTATCATTGGGCTGTGGGGCATCGGCTTCTTCGCGCCGGAACTGGTTGGACCAGTCATCGCGCGCTCGTTGCGCGAACAGAATTTGCCTCCCGAACAAATTGCCGGAGCCAAGGGCATCTGGATCGGTATCAACTCCATCTTTCAGAACATTGGCGCATTTTTCGGCATGATCCTCTTCGGACGCTGCGCCCAGCGCTTTGGCCGGCGACCCGTGTTCACTGCCGGCTTCCTGCTCGCGATGCTTTCGACCATCGGCTTCTATCAGTGGTTTAGCGGTCCCCGGGACGTGTGGATGTCCGCAATCATGGGTGCGTGTCAACTAGGCCTGTTCGCCGGCTTTGCCATCTATCTGCCGGAGTTGTTCCCGCTCCGCCTGCGCAGCACCGGCACGAGCTTCTGTTACAATGTCGGCCGGTTTATCGCCGCAGCAGGACCACTGTTGACCGGAAAGCTGCAGGGCATCGCCAGCGCCGGGGCCGGGACGCCGGATCAAAAGATTGAAGCCTTTCGCTGGGCCTGTACCTACATGAGCGGGATTTTCCTGCTCGGCATCCTGGCCGTAATATTCCTGCCCGAAACCAAAGGCAAACCTCTGCCGGAAGACTGATCATGCAACGCTGTTCCTGGCCCAAAAGTGAACTCGACATCGCCTACCACGACGCCGAATGGGGTGTGCCCGTGCATGACGATCGACGGCTGTTCGAAATGTTGATCCTCGAAGGTGCGCAAGCGGGTTTGAGTTGGTCCACCATCCTCAAGAAGCGCGAAAACTATCGGCGGGCGTTCGATAACTTCGACGCTCGCAAGATTGCGAAATACGATGCCCGGAAAGTTAAGTCACTACTGGCGGACGAAGGCATCGTTCGCAACCGATTGAAGATCGCCGCGACCATTCAGAACGCCAAGGCCTTCCTCGCCGTGCAAAAGGAGTTCGGCAGCTTCGACGCTTACATCTGGCAATTCGTCGGCGGCAAGCCGATTCAGAACCAGCGGAAGTCGCTCAAGGAAGTTCCGGCCCGCACGGCGGAATCCGACGCGATGAGTAAAGATTTACTCAAGCGCGGCTTCAAATTTGTTGGCTCGACCATTTGCTACGCCTTCATGCAGGCGGTCGGCATGGTGAACGACCACGCCATGGATTGCTTCTGCCATCGTCAATTGCGTTGAGCTTAGAGTCGCAGAAAGATCTTTCGCTTGTAGAGAAAGCGCACGAGCCAGAAGGCCAGCAACAAACCCACGATGGAAATCACCAGGTCGCCGAACCCTTTCGCGATATGGGCATCCAGGTAGTTCTTGATGTCACCCCCGACCAATCGCGCGGACAGTCGGCTGAAGGTGCCGCCGAGAAAATTCTTCACGAGATAGATGGTGATTGAGTTCATTCCCATCCACACAAACGGCTGGCACCACCATTGGAACTTCAAGACGTCCACCAGCAGGTAAAACACGCCCATCAAAACGGCACTGTAGCCTCCAGCCACCAGCACATAGGACGACGTCCAAATCTTCTTTATCACCGGGAACTGCATTCCCCACAGCCAACCCAGCGCCACGCAAACAATGCCGCCGCCAATCAGGAAAAGCAGTTTCCGATCAGGCGAGAACTCTGTTCCGCGCAAGACGAATCCGGCGAACACGCCCAGAAGACACGTCGCTACCGCCGGAATCGTGCTGAGAATCCCCTCCGGATCCCAAAACAAATCCCACTTCTTGCCGGGCAAATGTTCAAAGTCGTAATGGTTCGCCAGGTTGTAGCCCATGTCGAACTTGCCAGTGACCCGGTTCGTCGTGGCGAAGTACATCTTCTCGGTCGCGGCCCACACAGCACTGTCCTTTACGACCGATGGATTGGTGTTCGAACCGGGCGCCATGTTGCGGAAGCTTTCCGCAAGTTTTGCGTCGCCGGCTTGCTCTGCCATTTCCGCCAGCTGGTGTTTCTCCAGTTGAATGTCGCGAATCGGAATAAACGTCATCATCGCCCAATAACCAATCAGCAACCCGCCGCAGATCGCCACCAGCGTTCGTGGCTTGAAGCAACAGAACAATAACCCGGCAAACGTGTAAGCCAATGCAAGACGGTTCAACACGCCCATCAGCCGGATGTCCGGCCAGGCATTGGTAAAGCCGCCTGAGTAAATGATCCCGATGACGAACAAAAGTATTCCCCGCTTAACCACTCGGCCAATCGCACCCACCCGACCCGACTCAGCAATGATTTTGTTCAACGAGAAGACAATCGAAGCGCCCACCATAAACACGAACAGCGGGAAGATCAGATCGTAAAAGCGAAATCCCTGCCACTCTGCGTGATCGAGCTGATTGGCCAGAAACTTTGTGGGTCCGCTCTGGCTCATGCGATTCAGTGCATAAACCAGCGAGTCTGCCCCGATGATCCAAAACATGTCGAAACCCCGCAACGCATCGAGTGACATCAACCGTTGCGAAGCCGCAGGCGCGTCGGCGGCAGGTTTGTTTTCGCTCATAAAATCCAGAACAACAGAATAGCAATCAGCAACGCGATGCCCGTCAACCACCAGGCCCAGTGGAGTCCTTGAGGCTTGGGTGAAGGCTTCGTGAACTCGCGTTTGACGAATTCGTCGTAGTCGAAGTCCTCTTCCGGCAGCTCGAGATCGGCCGCAGTAGCTTGTTGAGCGTCCTCAGCCCAACCGGTGTGCTCATCCGCGCCACAGCCGGGACATGCCTTCGCCTTTCGTGGCACATCCGCCCCGCAATTGGGACAAACGTCGGGAGGCATGCAGTGATTTACGAATTTGGATTTACGAATTACGATTTCTTGCCCGCCAATTCGTAAATCGGCAATCGTAAATCGTAAATCGAACGTCATCCTCCAACACCCGCGTATTCCTCGTCCGTGGTCAAATCCAGCCCCATCAGGACGTAATCATGCGAGATGGCTTGCATGTCTTTGACGTAATCTTCTTTCCGCCATAATTCGCTGAAGCCGAGCATGGCAAACATGTGAATCGCCGTTTCCTGGCCGCCAATGAATTCCGCTTCCACCTTTTCCAACCCGGTCATGCGCGCAATGTCCACAATCTCCTGCACCAGGGCCCGCGCAATGCCGCGTCCGCGCACCTTGGGTTGCACCAGCACGCTCACGCGGCCAATGTGTCGCTTCCAACCACCAAGCTGCTGATGAAGTGTCGCTACGCCGACGATCTTGCTTCCATCGGTCGCCAGCAACGGCAAATTGCGACCTAGATCGATATTTTGGCACCAATCGCGGATCACCGCGGGGTCGGTGACCCGATGCTTGATGAACATGCGTTCCTGCTCGGGAATCGCCTGGAACAGCGCGTGGAATTCCTTCTCGTCCGTGCGCTTGAGCGGACGGAGTTTGATTTTGGAGCCGTCCTTTACGTTGATGTCTTTGGGGTATTTTTGGAGTTCAAGTTCGAGTGACATAACGCCTTCCGGTTCGTTTGCCGAAGACTGCATGAAGCCGCCGGAGACGGCAAGACTCAATAACGACGCGGATGCAGTCCCGCAATCCCTTGAGCATTGGCCACGGTCCGCAGATCAATTTCCGCCGGGTCCAGGCTCCAGCGCCGGGCAATCTGCGGAACTTTGTCCACGTTCGCCACAATGAAATCGGCAACCGTCCATTCGTCAGTGGAAAGCACCTCGCCATAGCCGAAACACTTCACGCCGAGTGTCGTTTCCGCCGAGGTCTTCACGCCTTGATTCCACACCGTGGCTCCGGCCCACGCGTAAGCGCGCACAACCCGTCCGAACTCTGCCATCACCCACGCGTGATGTTGCAACAAAGTTTCCGCCTGGAAGAATTGCACGTGCCCCAGCTTGCGACTCAACTCGCGCAGGAAACGAAACGTGGCGTCCACATCCTCTCCGGGGTCGGGCAATCCCGAACCGAATACCAGCGTCCACCCATTCACCGGCGGGGCGATGAATAATCTCCGCGCGGTCATCAGACCTTCCGCCCAGGAACACGGCTTGGCGTTGCGCAGGCCAAGCGCAATTTGAACTGCCACCATGTCCCGGCTGCGAATCGCCAGCCAGGAGGAAGGGCGACGTGACTGAACCGGCGAAAATGCTCCGACATCGTCGTCAGCCTGGATGTCGGAGAATCTTAATGCGGCGTCATTCTTGAAACGTTCCCGGCGCCATAACTCCCGAACCCACCAAGCCATTCCAACACAACCCGCGACGACCAGGCCGATGAGAACCAGCAAGGCTACCACAACTGTGTCAGGAGTGTTCACGGCGGCAATTTATCTGTCTGCAAATTCCACGCAATCCTGATTTCGCTTCCGACAAACCAGCAGTCGAAATGGGCAACCAAACCCCCGGCTGCGCCCGGTGAACATTCGGAGTCTTCATTCCACGCTAGTTGGTCTGCAAAGACTGTGCCCACCATGCCAGATACTTCCTGGCGACCGCCGTCGGATTTATCACTACAAACTCGGGCGTGTCGTAAGGATGCCTGGCCAATACCAGTTTCTCCAAGGCCGCCAATCTCGCCTGTGATGACTTCATGACCATCAAGACTTCCGTGCTTTGCTCCACGTTGCCCCGCCAGCGGTAATGGGATTCGATCCTGGGAACCAGGTTGGCACACGCAATCAAATGGTTACCCAATGCGGCTTTCGCCAAACGCCGCGCGGTTTTCAAATCCGGGGCCGTCACCAGCACAATCCTGAAATTCGCCTTAGCCATGAACCTACGATGCCCGAAAGGCGTAAGCGCGCCAATCATTGTCTGGAGGCAAAACAAAAACCCCTCTCGCCGTGAACGGGAGAGGGGTTGAAGAACAGAATTGAAGAATCGCCCTGACCCGACGCGTGCGTCGCATGCGTGACTGCGCCGCCCGCGCGTCAGTTATTCATTATCAGGCGCGCGTTGCAATGACTTCCAAATACTCTGCTTCAACCTCAGTGGTACCGGCCGTCCTGGCGATGTTGTGGGAGGCTTGAAGTTCAACCAGGTCGCGGCGCAACGCCTCCTGAGCTGACAGGTCCAGCCCGGCAAAGGCCTTGTTCGTCGGCCCGTAATATTCGCGAAAGAACTCGACGGTTTCGGCGGGCGGAAATGGAAAACGCATCAGCGCAATGCGTCGATTGAGACGCAAGTCAATAAAGCCATTTCGCAGTCGCTCCCGAACCGTGTTCTCGTCGCCCCATGCCATCGGCGAGGGAACGCCAGTTGGGGGCGGTGGTAAATGTGCTTTAAAGACCTTGAACATGTTCCCGATGAAACCCTCCGGTGTCCAGTTGGCCAGGGCGATCTGACCTCCCAACCGGGTCACGCGCCGCATCTCGGCCGTGGCGATATCGGGTTGCGGCGTGAACATGACACCAAACATGCTGACCACGAGATCGAAGCGCGAATAAGGAAACGGCAACGCCTCAGCATCGGCTTCCTTGAAATCGATCTTAAAGCCCGCCCGGACGGCACGCGCCCGCGCCTGTTCAATGAGATTGCCCGCGATGTCGATGCCGTGCACCTCGCCGGCCCGACGCGCCGCAATCATCGCCAGATTGCCGGTGCCGCAAGCCAGGTCGAGCACCCGGCAACTGGGCAGCAACGACAAGCCTGCCATGAATTCTTCGGCAATATGTTCAATGCTGCGAGCGATTTGCCCGAAATCGCCAGCTTCCCACGTGGCCTTTTGCCTGGCCTTAATGGCTTCGAGATTCGGGATTGCCGTTGTGACGCGGGGCAGTTTCGTTTGTGTCACGGAACTGTTAATGTCGATTTCTAATACGGTGTCGGTGGTTTTCATAGGTTCATTTTGGCGAACCGGATTACGGGTCCAGTTCATCTTGAGAACACGGTAAGCGAAACTGAAGGACCCTGCTTTGCTGCGCAGTTCAATCGTTTGACTGTGAGGTTCAAGCCCGCTCGCTCGCTCGCGCGGTCTCAGTTTCCGCGGCTCCGCCCTGTCGATAAGAAGTAGATTCTCCTTCGAGAATTCCCGAGCGGTGTTCGCGCTTGAAACTCCGAACGTTGGCGCGTCCTCCGGCCTCTGACCACCCTCTCCTCCATTCGGAATGGAGGAGAGCGACGGGAGAGGAGGCGCTACGCCGCGACCGAAGATTCCTGCCGATACACGACCGGCGAAGTGCCAAAGCGCTCCTTGAACACCCGGCTGAAATGCGACACGTCCTCAAAGCCGCTCTCGAATGCAATCTCCGTTACATTCATTGGCGAGCCGCGCAATAAAGCCGACGCATATTCCACGCGCTTTTGCACCAGCCATTTGCCGGGTGATTCGTTGAAGTGTGCCTGGAACTCGCGCTTGAACGACGAGAGACTGCGATGACAAAGCTTGGCGTATTCTTCGAGCGACAGGTTATAGCGAAAGTTGGCCTCCATTATTTCCGCCACGGACGGCGAATCGGTTGCACCAATCTGGCGGAAATATGCGGCCAGTTCAGAGTTTGTGCCGCTGGTCAGAATGCTGACTGCCAGTTCTTTCAACTTGAGACGCACCAGCGGCTCGGGCGGCTTCTCCTTGCCGGCGAGATACGTTCGCATGGATTGAAAGAACGCTGCCAACGCCACATCATTCTCCACTCGCAACGCCGCCTTGATTGGGGCTGGGTCCGAGGCCGTAAGGCTTAACGCATGGATTACCTCACGAACCGTGCTGCGCATCAGCGCGTCAGGAATGAACAACATCAGCAAACACACATCGTGATCAAAATGTTGCTCGGCGATCGCAGCACCCTTCTTGAAAAACACCGTTTCGCCAGGACTCACCTTCCAAACGCCGTCCGGCGTGTGCCACGTCTTCTTGCCCGTGACCACGTGCACCAGGTAATCGGTTTCAGTCCAGAGCGGCAGCAGTTTTTCCGTTACACCGCAGGTGTATTCAGCGAAGAGAAAATCTCCAATGACGAGCTTGCTATAGCCCGGGTTCGCGCGAATGGCTTCGTAAAGATTAATCATGCCGAAACTCAGAATCAGACCAACGCATACTACAACAAGCCATTACACCTCCATAATGGGACTTTAGTTCTATCGCTCAGGTGGCTCGCCTCCGTCAGCCCCGTGAATAGAGGCCTGGGTCACGAACGTTTCCGGTACCAGAGAGGCTTTAGCGCGGTGTTGGAAGCCAAATCCCAGGAATAGAAATCCATCACGTCCGCCAGCGTCGAAAGCTGCCACGGTGCAAACGGACTCCCGCCATTCTTGGTATAGACAATGTCGTCGGCCACAAAGATGCAGGAGTGAACGATGCTGTGATCCGGTTTGAGCAACACCAGGACGTCGCCGTAGCGGGGTGAGTCCGTCACTGCCACATAGTCCGTTTTCAACTTATCCCGCCAGTAACGCGTGCCGGCCGGTGGCTCGGGTGTTTCGTTGAAGAAATTGAACGTCGTCCAGTGGCAATTCAATCGTTCCTCCGGCGCGGAGAAGGGAAACGTGTACACCCGGGCGCGCACGGGCGGCGGCAAGAGGCTGCCCAGACTTACATTCGCGCCCTGCGGCAGGCGCGCGGCAGCCTCGAGAATGGGCCGGATGTCCTTTTCATGACCGCCCGCGCCCCAATACCGGACGAGCGCTTCGACGTCGCTGCCCGGTGTGACCCGCAACTGGGCGAACACCGCGAATCGTCTCATCAAGGCCTGCGCCACCGCGTTGCGCTCATTGGCGTCCGGCAGCGCGCTCAACAACGCTTTCCAGTCGGAGAACAAAAGATATTTGCCGCGCACATAACTCAACTTCTCAAACACCGCGATGGATGCCGCCCTCACCCTCGTGCTGGCGAAGAGATCCTTGGCCTCGCTGACGGGCCAGTGAAATGGCTGGTTCTGCATGACGTTCTCCTCGAAACGCCCCAGCTCCAGATAAAGCTGGTTGCGCGCGGTGGTCTTCAGCGAAAGCACTGTTTCCAAGGAAGGTGACACGAAAATCCCTTCGGCGTTCACTTGCCACCTGGAAGGATTCGTCAGGTCATCCTTTTCTTGACTCGACAATTCCAGGCTGCCGAGAAATTGCTTCAGCGCCTCTGGCGAGGAACCGCGAAAGAACCATTGCACCGGTTCATTTTCCCAACTGCGCAGTCCGAGGTATTCCACCGGCACTTCGATGATCGAGCGCTGGCAAATCAGGTCGCCCCACGGTCCCGGTTTGGCGGCGTAGGTCGGTGCCACTTGCGCCGGCAGCGCGCTGGCCGTCGCAGAAACCGCCGGCTCAGCTCGCCCCGCAATCCAATAGCCCAGCGCACCAGCTCCCAGGACCAGTCCGACAAACGCCACCGCAGTTAACGTGGCGAGGCCGCGTGATGCTTCCACCACGAGAGATCCTCCCGCTCGATTTAGCCCAGCCTTTTCTGGCTCGTGAATGGTGCGACCGCTTGCCATGCTACAAAATCCGGTTGCGGTAATATGAAATCACCGGGCGCTCTCCATTCAGCGCACGGATGCCGCTTACCTCCGTCAAATCGGCCAGCGTCATGATAGTCCACGGCTCCCACCGTGTCGTTCCTACCCGTGTGAAGACGAGGTCATCTGCCAGATAAACGCCGGCCTGAAGCACCTCACCGCTGGGCCGCGATATCACCAGAATGTCGCCATAGCGCGGGTCGGAAAATACCGGGAAATAATCCGCTTTAAGCCGGTTCTTCCACTGCACCGGATCGACAGGCGCTGGTTGCACTGAATCAGCAAAGAAGTTCATTGCTGACCAGATTCCGTCCCTGCCGTCGTCGTCGGTGCTCCCGGGATAAGTGTTCAAACGCTGACGGGCAAATGGCGGCAGCACCGCCAGAAACGAAACCATACGCCCTTGCGGAATCCGCGAAACCGCCTCCAGTGCCGGTTGCATCACCTTGGTGAGCCCGGCTCCGCCCCAATAACGCATCATTGCCGCCACATCCGTATCCGGCCTGATTTGCAGCCGCGGTAGAATTGCCGGCTTACGCGAAAGCTCCTTCAAGATCCCGGCAACATCCGCGCCGGACGCCGACAACGCACCCGCCAACAACTCCACATCCGCCAGCAACGAAAGCTCTCCTTTCGGATAGGCCAGTCGCCGCACCAACGTCCTGGCCTGCTCGGTGAACACCGGTTGCGCCAGCCACTCGGCCTCATCCTTCGTTCTCCAGAAAAACGGCGCCCGTTGCATCGTGTTCTCAGGAAACTGTGCCAACACCGTATAAACCACACCGCGCTGCGCTGGCGTGAGCCCCAGTACCACTGCGGGCGACGGAAGCAGGACAACCTGCTGTTCCTCCACCTGCCACAAATCCGGGTTGCTCAACGAAGCCAGCGTGTCGGCACTCACCCCCACGCTCCTGAACAAGCTCAGCACCTGTGATGTCGAGTAACCGCGAAATACCCAGCGCGGCGCCGCCGACGGCTTGAAGTTCTGGAGGCACTCGTCGGGTATTCGCAAAAAAGTGGGCTGCGCCTCCAGCAAACCCCACGGGCCCGCGCTCAAAAGAGCCGGCCCGGGGCCGTGCTGGCCGATCGCGACGGTATGCGAACTGGCTGCCGCAAGCGCGTGGCTCTTTCGAAACCAAAAACCGAAGTAGCCCGCGCCGAAAACGATTACTGCTGGCAACACCACCAGCAATAACACCATCCCGCGTGACGCCTTGAAGCGTAACGCGCCCGGACGCAACGACGGTTGTCCCTTGTCTCTGGATTGTTGCATGGAAATTCTGCCCATCCCGCAGAACACTTTAGAGACTGGTCGGATAAAAGCAAATCCAGACGAGGGTCAGGGAATTGCCAATGCGTACTGCACGATGAGAACGGTCAACCAAGGCAAGAGCGCCGCACCAGGATTTCGCAGTCGAGCAAGGGAAGAGGAATAAATTGCACGCCCGCTCGCCACCGCGCTTGCACTTTGCAGCCCGGACCGGCTGCGCAAATGTCCCCTTCCGTCGCGCACCGAACAAATCCGCGCACCGCCTCGAATGGGAGAGTTCTTCTCCGCTCTGGGAGAACGTGGCGCAGGCCGGATGAGGCGCGGCGCACTGGCTGAATCAATAGCGCCGGTGAGGTGTGATTTTCCCCCATTCCCCGCTCTTCCTCCCGATGCCAACTTAACGTATGCGACGCTTCGACCACATTGACCTGCGCGTGCCGGACTTGAAGAAAGCCACGCCGTTTTACGAACTGTTGCTTCCAACCCTGGGCTTCACTTGCAAGGTGTCCATCGAAGGTTGGCTCACATTTCAAACCGCCGATGGCGACATCACGGAATTCTTCGGCGTAACCGAATCCGCCAATCATGTTCCCAACGAGAACCGAATCGCCTTCTGGGCTGAAAGCAACGAGCGCGTGGACCGAGTCGCTGAAGTGGCCCGGAAAGCCGGCGCGCAAAACCTGGAAGGCCCGATGCCTTACGAATCTGGTTATTATGCCGTGTTCTTTGAAGATCCTTGCGGCAATCGACTCGAGGTTTGCCATCGCATAATGGAGTAACCACCCGGATGCGGGTAGCACCCCATTTCAACCAGGACTCGAGCGGGGTATTCTTCGAAGGACGAACAAACTGAACATTAACTCAAGAAGTTCCGGGAGGTTTTTATGCCACGCTGCGAGACTTGCGGTAATGAATACGAAAGAGCATTCAAGGTGACGATGCACGGTCGCTCCCACACGTTCGATTCCTTCGAATGCGCCATCAAAGCCCTGGCGCCGGTCTGTCCGCATTGCAGTTGCACCATCATCGGTCACGGTTACGCCGCAAAGGACGGGAAGATCTTCTGCTGCGAACATTGCGCGCGCCACGGTGACGAACCACCAATACGCCAGGAAATCCCTGTGGCCATTGAACGCCCCGAATCCGTCGCCGGCTGATACCCCGATCGGGTTCGATAGTTAACGACCAAAGGGCAAGCCTACGTCGTAAACCGGCAACCCGAGATGCTTCCGCGTCGTCTTGAGTGCGAAGGCCTCCAGCGCAAACTGCGTGCGACCTTCAGTGATCGCGCTTAACTTTTCTCGCTCCACGCGCAAATTGCTGCTCCGTTGCTCGGCGGTCTCTGCCCTCTTCTTTTCACCCTGGGCGGCGTAACTGAGGCGCACGCCCTCGTCAAAAAACCCGTGACCGGGCGCCATATAATCAAACTCAAAAAACGTGTTCGCCCGCTGCCCATATTGCTCGGCCCGCTTTTCATGAACCTCTTTTGCGGACTCCGCCGCGGTTAATTCCTTTTCGGCATTTGCGTCACGCGCCGCGGCCCGATCAAAAGCCTGCTTGCCGGCCAACGGCACATGTTCCAGGACGGCCACTTCCCGCACCGGAGTGTCGTCGGGCCTCTGAAGTATCTGAATCTCGCAAATCCACACCAGTCCGGCATTGGTCATCCGGTCGGTGAATATCAGGGACCACGCAGTCAGCGGACGGGGCGGCACGGCAATCTGGTTTGTCTCCGCCCGAGTTTCATTGGCTTGATTGATGGCCATCGCGTTCGTCCACCAGGTCAACAAAGGGGTAAGGTCCACGCGACGGTTGTTGATCATGCGAATGGGCTCATTGAATCGTTGGCCGAGGGCGCTGGTTGCAAACAGGCAAAGCAGCAGGATGATTCTCATAAGCAGAGCATACGTCTACAGAATCGCTCGTCAATGCACGCGGCATGAAATTGCATTGTCCCCTTTGAGAACCGTCGCTAACGTCTGCGCGTGGCTGTCAAACTCACGATCCTCGGTAGCGGTTCCGCCGGCAATGCTTCTTACGTCGAAACCGACGAGACGCGCATCCTGGTGGACGCCGGGTTCAGCCCGCGCCAGATTCGACTTCGTCTGGCGAGCATCGGACGCGCACCGGAAAACCTGACGGCCATTCTCATTACCCACGAGCACAGCGACCATATCTCCGGCCTGATTGGCATTGCGGAGAAGCTGAACATCCCGGTCTATTGCAATCGCTCGACGATGGACGAAATCAAGCGCTCGCTCGGCGCCAAGCTGGACTTTCGCCTGTTCGTCAGTGGCGGCAGTTTCGACGTGGGAGACATTTCGGTCGAAACCTTTTCCGTGCCCCATGACGCCCAGGACCCGGTGGGTTTCATGCTTCGCACCAGCAGTGGCAACATCGGCTTTGCCACCGACCTCGGCCACGTCACGCGCCTCGTGGGCGAACGCACCCGGGCCGCCAACGTGCTCGTGCTCGAATCCAATCATGACGTCCGGATGTTGCAGGAGTGCCCGCATCGTTCGTGGAGCTTGAAGCAGCGCATTCTCAGCCGGCATGGCCATCTCTCCAATGAAGCTGCCGCCAATTGCGCCGCTGACATCATGACCAGCAATTTGCAGCATCTTTACCTCGGCCACCTGAGCAGTGATTGCAACAAACCGGAACTGGCTTTTAAGGTCATGCAACAGCGCCTCCAGCAAATTGGTGCCACTCACGTGCAATTGAATCTCACCTCTCAGGCGAGCCCGAGTCCTACGTTGACGTTGTGATGGGGCAGCATGTTCACGGTTCACCGCATCACGACGCTTGACCTGCCCGAACTCGCGCCTTACCGCACCCTGAAGCGCGCCGCGGAACACAAAGCCCAGGGAATCTTTGTGGCCGAAGGGGACAAAGTGGTTCACCGGCTGCTGGCCAGCCCACGGACCGTCATTTCCGTTCTCTTGCCGGCACATCGCCTGGCGGAATACGAACCGGCCCTCCTGGCGCGGAACGAAGACATTCTGGTTTACGCTGTCACTGAGAAACGCGTGCTCGAGGAGCTGGTTGGTTTCGAAATGTTTCAAGGGGTGCTGGCGGTTGCGAAGATCCCTCCCGCCGGCTCCTTGAATGAACTGATTTCCCGCTGCCGTCAACCCCGGCTCCTCGTTGCGGCTGACGGCTTGACCAGCGCGGAGAATATCGGCGTGCTGGTGCGAAACTGTGTGGCATTTGGCGCGCACGCATTGGTGGTGGGTGAAACCAGCGCCAGTCCGTTCCTGCGCCGTGCCGTGCGCAATTCCATGGGGACCATCTTCCAATTGCCCATTGTCGAGAGCAGCGGCCTGTTGAGTTCGCTCACGGAAATGCGCGCGCTCGGCATCCGTTGCATCGCTGCACATCCGCACACGGATCAAAAAACCCTTTCAAGCACGGATTTCACCAGGGACTGCTGCATCGTGTTCGGCAGCGAAGGCCATGGCATTTCGCCGCCGGTGCTGGCAGCGTGCGACGAGGCGGTGGCCATTCCCATGGCAACCGATGTCGACTCGCTGAATGTCGCCAGTGCCGCCGCGGTGTTTCTCTATGAAGTCAGCCGTCAACGCGGTTGACCGGGTTCATTCGGCTTTTCCTACCTGAACCCAAAACTCTGCGAGGATGGCATCGTCCAGCGGCATTTTGGTTTTGGCCGGCCGAAACTGCGCGAACAACTTGTAGTTTCCTGGCTTCGGAAACATCGGTTTGAAGGAAATCGTGCGCTGACTGCGGTCATGATTTTCGGCATGACCATGCAAATAGACACTGAGATCATCCTTCACGAGGACCAGATGCATGAGCGCGCCGAGAAAAAAATCCGTCCCCACTTGCGCGCCGTCGGAGTTGCGAACGATCACTTGAATTAGATTCGTTTTGCCCACCTGGAGTTCGCTTGCCCCCTCGATGGCGATTTCGTATCCGCGCTTTACGTCTCGCAACTGTGGGATTACTGCCGGCGGACCTGATTTCATTTTGCCGGCAACTACCAAAGGCGCTTGTGCAAAGGAATAAACGGTGCCCCGCCGCTTCACATCAGACCACACGTGGTAACGCCCTCCGTTGGTGAACGTGTAGATCGCCTGCCACAAGCCCGGCAACGTCCGTTGGGGATGGATGTGGAAGAAATCGCCAAGATCGTCGCGCACCCCGATGACATGCATCAATTTCTCGTGCTCCACCTGCAAGTCGTCCACCGGCGCGTCACCGGGCGATTGATGGACCCGAAATCGCAAGGGCACGGTCTGATCCACCGCAATTTCACCAGCGAGCATATCCACCAGCAATCCTGAGCGTTGCTGCCCCGCGGGAATGAAAACCAATCGTTCGCCATAGCCACAAATCAGTTCAGGCGCAACCCCCGCAGTCGGCTTCGACGGTTGTGCCATTCCGGTCACAAGACCTAAAGCCAACGCCACCACTGAGTGCAAATACCTGCTCACAACGGAGGCACAGGCTATACGCCCATCGTCATTCGCGCAAAACATCAACCGCGTCGCCGCCCGGGTTTTGTACGGACTGCCTCTGCGCAGAAATCCCGGTCGACAATGAATCCCATTGGCTGCTTTAATGAGGACGCATTTTTCTGGGTGCAACCGTCCTTTTCAGGCGGGCTCGAATGAAACCAACAGAACCAAACCGGGGCGGTATAGATACACATTAAGATGCAAGATTCGCTTTCCTGCGGTAGCAAAAAACGTGGACTCCATCACCTGGTGCGGGCACACATGGTTGGCTGGTGTTGCCTGCTGGTTCTCACCCTGGGTGCTCAAGCGCAAACGGCCCGAATCTCGGATGCCTGGTGGACGTTCGATCAGGACTGTGATGGCGACGGCAATCGCGCGGGGACACTGGCGGGCGGCTTTGCAAGGCTCAATTGGTTCCCGGATGTCAACAACTGCAGCGGCACATTGATGGTCCGCGAAAAAATTCAGTACCGCCCGTGCGGGACGTTAACCTGGATTTCTCTTTATACCAACGAACTTCATCAGATCACGGGCTGCGTCAGCACGGACGTTCAGTATCTCGACATTGAAATGGGAACGAACGGCGAATGTCGCGAGTACATGATTTCGATTTATCGCGAAGGTCAGTCGCTTCCCGATTACCGCCGCTCCAACACCAATGATGTTCATCTGGCGCAACACCGGGAGGAATCGCTCGCCTTCGATTTATGCGCGAGCGACACTTTTGCCAACTGCATGGCTCTGGCCGGGAAGGTCGGTTCGCTGACGGATAACACAATGAACGCCACCAAGCAGCCCGGTGAGCCCGACCATGCAAACAATCCGGGCGGACATTCCGTTTGGTATTGCTGGACCGCTCCTACCAATCAACCCGTGACGTTCAGCACCATCGGCAGCGGTTTTGACACGTTACTGGCGGTTTACACCGGCAATGACCTGGCCACGCTCAATATGGTGACCAACAACGATGACATCGCCGGCGCAACGAATCGCATGAGTCGCGTCGGGTTCACGCCCACGACCGGCACCACTTATCGCATCGCCGTGGACGGCTTCGGCGGCGCGGCTGGCAACGTGGAACTGAGTTGGAATCAGGCGGGCGGATCGTTGCCGGATTTGATCATTTGGGGCCCGGGCGCCGCTCCGTTCATCACCACCACCACGTTCGCCCCGAACAATTGCCAGGTGCTTGAAGGTTGCGCGACGGTCGGCACCCGCCGCCTGCTGCGCTTCAACATGGAGACGCGCAATATCGGCAATGTTGACCTCGTCATTGGCAATCCGGCTAACAATCCCCTCTTTTATTTCGCGTCCTGCCACAATCACTACCACTTCGAGTCCTTTGCTCAATACACACTGCTCGACACCAACTACAATCCCGTCATTCTGGATACCAATGTCGTGGTGGGACGCAAAATGGGCTTCGCGATTGTTGACGTGGCTCGCTGGTTACCGTCGGCACCCTCCACGTTGAAGTATTCCGGGAACAATAATGGCATTCAAGCTGGCTGGGCTGATGTTTACACGCAGGATCTCGATTGCCAATTCATCGATATCACCGGCGTGCCGGCTGGTGAATACTACTTGCAGATTACGGTCAACCCCGACGGACTCTTTGCGGAGGCTGATCTCCAGAACAACACCGCTTACGTGCCGGTGACGATTCCACCCACCAATTGCCTCACGGCACCAGTCAACGATGCCTTTGCCAGTCCCGCAGTCATCGATACCACTCCCTTCAGTGCCGTTACGTTCAACGATTGTGCCACCACCGAAGTCGGGGAACCGGCTCATGCCGGAATAACCAACGACCATTCCCTTTGGTACCGCTGGACACCGGATTCCAACCACACCGCGGTGATAACAACCAGACGGAGCGACTTTGACACGGTCCTGGCGGTGTACACCGGCGAAGCCCTGGAGGCACTGACGCTGATCGCCAGCAACAATAACATTGCGGGCGCGAATAACCGTCAAAGTCTGGTGACTTTCCCCGCCGAAGCTGGCGTGACTTATCACATTGCCGCCGCCGGCTTCAGCAATGCCGTGGGCTCCCTCGTGTTAAATATCAATCCCCCGGCCAACGATGATTTCGCCAATCGGTTTGTTATTGCCGGACCGGCGGGGTCCGTTACCGGCAATACGCGAGGTGCGAGCAAAGAACCTACTGAAACGGCTCATGCCACTGACGTGGGCGGCGCTTCGGTCTGGTATGAATGGAACGCGCCCGCGAGTGGATTTGTGGATTTCAACACCCTCGGCAGCGCTTTTGACACCATCATGGCGGTTTACACCAACGCCACCGTTAACACGAACAACCTCCCGATCGCCCAGAATGACGACGACGCACAGGGCGGGGGTTTGCAGACCAGTCGCGCGTGGTTTTATGCGTTCGCCGGAACGAATTACTACATCGCCGTGGACGGCTTCGGGGGAGACGTGGGGCCTCTCAAGCTGAACTGGAACATGAATTGCCTGCTCACGATCACCAATCTGCCCGGCGGCGATGTGCAACTGGCCTTGACCGGTGTGGACTGGCAGCGTTACGTGCTCCTCGGATCAACGAACCTCCTCGATTGGTATACCAATACCGCGGCAATCACCATGACCGAAGGCGTTCGGTTTTATACCAATTCGCCCAGCGCAGCGAATAATCCCTCCCGTCGTGAATTCTATCGGGCCCTGCTCGTACCTTGAGCCGTGCGTTACGGATCGATAGCTGATTTATCGAAGAATCGCAGGTAAACTTCGCGCACCGCGCTGCGCCATTGCGCCATTGCCGTGCGGAATTCTTCCGAAGAATCGAACCCACAGCGCACGGCTACTCGATAGTACGGCGCGGGATCATCGGGCAACACCGTCTCGCCCTCGTAACTCCAGCGCCGCAGGATTCCCTCGACCCGGCGTAGTTGTCGGTAGTTGTCGATCAGCTTTTCCGCCTCAGGCAGGACGCTTTCGCGACGACCACGCTCCAGCGCCAGCAAGGTGTTGGCTTCATGCCAGCCGTGTTCCAGGCATAGCGTTTGCGCCACGAACTCTGCGTCCATTAGTCCGCCGCGCCCGGTCTTGATTGCCAGTTCGTCCTGTCCGGATGGCGTGCGTTCCTTTTCAATGCGGGCCCGCATTTCCTGGATCTTCTGTTTCCAGTCTGAAGTGAAACATGCCAACCCGCTCCGGAAACGATTCCCCTTCGAGAAATCAGTCAACTCAACCGTCAACTTCTGAAATCTTTCTCCCAATTCGAAATCTCCTGCCACCAACCGCGTTCGGGACAGGGCTTGAATCTCCCACAACTGCGCGCGTTGCCGATAGTACTCCTCGCAGGCAGGCAGCGTATTGACCAACAAACCCTTTTCGCCATCAGGCCGTAACCGCGCATCCGTCTGACAAACCAAACCACGCTCCGTTCTCCGCGACAATAACTCCATGACCCGTGTGGCCAGCTTTTGCAGCTCGGGCAGCGCCTTCGGCTTTGCCGCCGTGACGAAAATAATGTCCAGGTCAGAGCCGTAATTGATCTCCATTCCGCCGAGCTTGCCCAACCCAACAATGACAAACGGCGCGGCTTTCAATCGTTTTTCGCGCCTCACCACTTCCAATGCGTATTGCAGGCACGCATCCGCCAAAGCGGAGAGTTCCGCGAGATTCTGCTCAAAATCCGCCAGCCCCAGAATATCCCGCATCCCAATGCGCAAGCGCTCCGCCTCATGGTAGCGACGCAGCCACACAAACTGGTCCACGTCACCCGCGCCGTGTTGGAGATCACGCACGATTTCCGCCGTGTCCTTGCGCACGCGCAATCGTTCGCTCAGCACCAGATCATCCAGTAACTCCGGCGAGCGAATGACGGTTTCGGCCAGAAACTCCGAACGATCAAACAGCATCAACAACAATTCAAACACCGCGGGCTTGCTGTTCCACACCTCAAACAAAGTCGCCCGCGCGCCGTATGCCTGAACGAAGGCATCCAGACGCGTCAACACCCGGTCCGGATCAGACAGGAATGGTTTGCCGGCGGCCCGGCTACTCCCCTTGCGGCACCGGGAAAGCAGTTTCGGCAATAGCTGCCGTGCCAGTTCGGTGGTGCGGCGGGACACATGCACGAAACCCGGGCCTTCAACGAACTCTTTCAAACGACGAAAGGCCGCGGCGGGATCGCGAAACGAATGTTCGCGCAAGGTTGTCGTCCATTCGGATTCCGCCGAATCAAACTCGGATGCAAATTCGGGTTCGGTCTCTGCTTCGCCCGCCCGCAATAACTCATCGTAAACTCTTCGCACGTGGCGCGAATGGCTCCGGCGCTCCAACTCAAATGCCTTCCCGGTGGCAAATCCCATCAGCCGCGCGAGACGCTTCAGTTCATTTGACTGGGTCGGCACGGTGTGTGTTTGCAGATTCTGATCCATCTGCAAGCGATGCTCCACGTCGCGTAAGAAGCGATAGGCGGCATCCAAACGCCTGGCGTCAGCGGTATCGATCAACTCGTATTGCGCCAGCTTCGCCAGACCAGGGAGCGTTTGCGACAATTGCAAAAAGGGCTGCCGACCGGCATTCAGGAGCTGCAGGGTCTGCACGACGAACTCGATTTCCCGAATGCCGCCTCGACCCAGCTTCACATTCCGCTCCAACTCGTCTCCACTCAGAATCTCTTTCTCAATTCGCCGCTTCATGGCCGCCACCTCCCGCAACACATTCTCGTTCATCGAACGCGGGTAGCGGAAATTCTGCACCATTTCGAGAAACTCTCCGGCGAGCGATTCACTACCGGCAACACAGCGTGCCTTGATCAACATCATCCGCTCCCAGGTTTGCCCCCATTGCGCGTAGTAATTCTCGTAGCTCTCGACTGACCGCGTAACCGGCCCGGCGTCACCCTCCGGCCTCAAACGCAAATCAATCCGAAACAAACTCCCCTCTCCCGTCATCTTCGACACTTCCGCAATGAACGATTCCGCCAGGCGATTAAAGAACTGGTGATTCGACATCGTTGCCCGCGGCGTCTTCGTTTTCGTTGGCGGCTCCTTGAACACCTGCCCTTCATCCCTGTAAACGAACAGCACGTCAACGTCCGAGCTGTAATTGAGTTCCTGCCCGCCA
Source organism: Verrucomicrobiia bacterium (assembly GCA_036274115.1). GTDB lineage: Bacteria > Verrucomicrobiota > Verrucomicrobiia > Limisphaerales > JADLHS01 > JADLHS01. The sequence goes on along the minus strand of DASUGI010000047.1, from coordinate 5,785 downwards.
AGTTTGCCCATGCCCAGCACACAAAATTCTGTTTCGTGCCAACGACCATCGGGGGCTTGATGAAACGGCTTACCGAATCGACTCACGAGTTGACGCCAACAAACCTGCCTCACTGTCTCCAAACAAAGGTCGGCCACGTCGGAGATCTCCTGCGTAATTTCAACCACGTTGCTGAGCCGCGCCAGGTCACGCGTGGCAATGCGCAACATTTGCTTTTGCTTGAACTCACGCAGTTGCCCCAATACGCCGGCGTAATCTCCCTGAGCCAACCGTGGCTCGAACATGGCGTTGGTTTCATTTCGAAGTCCATGCTTGCGCCGGGGAGAACCCAGAAGCTCTGCGTCAAGCAATCCCAGCCAGTCCGGATGTGCCACCAGCCAATCACTCATGGCTTGCGACCCGGAAAACAACGCCGCCAGCACAGTTGCCTGCTCAGGTGACGCCTTTTCCAGCATCGCGCCGGCGCTCGTCACCACCAACCGCTCAAACACCGCCCTGGCTCGCTGCGGATCGGCGCTCTTGTCCAGAGCTTTGCTCCAAACCGGATTTTTCATTACGTTCAAATGGACTTTCCTAGCCTGGCCGAAGGACATCCGCAGTGTCGCGCCTTGCTGTCCCCTCTCCCTTGGAGGGGAGAGGGTCAGGGTGAGGGGTAATTGTCACCGGCCCGGACTGTCTCCAATTTCACCGCTACATTCGAGCGTTCGCCCTGTGGTTTGAGTTTGGTAAACAATCCGCGCCAAAAACCATAACCGTAAAGAACAGGAGTCAAGGCAATCAGCGGCATGGCGCACAATGCACGCAGAAATCCCCCGACCGGGGCCAACGCAGCCGTTTGAGCCAACACAATGATGCCGTAAAACAAAAGCAGCAGCGAATACAAGCCACGCACCGATTCCGCGGCTCCGGCTCGTGGCACGACCCAAAGCGCCAGCAACGTTACCAAATAGACCAGGAACAGCGGCGGCACGAAATTCAGCACCGACCCAAACGTGGGAGTCTCCCGAAATTGTTCCGCCCTGCCTCGACCATAGGTTCGCAACATCCGGAAAAAAGCCCCCAACGTGCGTCGCGGACGCCGAAAAACGACAAAGTCCGGATCGTACATCAACGTGCCACCTTCCTTCTGAATCTCATCCATCAACGCATTCTCCTCGTTGGGATAAAGCGCTTCGTTGAACCCGCCGTGCTTCAGCAACGTGTCCCGCCTCGCCATCATGTTGCACAGGATGAGCTCCTTCTCGCTGGAGGCCCGCACTTGTCCAACCTTCGTGTAGCGAGCCCGGCTCGGTCCGAACGCCAGACTTGACAGCACCAACGCAAAAATCTGTTCCAGCTCCGGCGCATCCGGCGGACACAGATTCGGTCCACCCAGGACCTGCACCTTGGAGTCTGCAAAGCGGTTCACCGCCCGGCGCAAATTGTCCTGTTGCGGAATGGAATCATCGTCCAAAAAATAGATCAATTCCCCCTGGGCCGACCGCAAAGCCGTGTTCCGCTGCACTGAAGGCTGCTTCCCCCGCGCCAGAATGATTTCCAGTCTGTCGACCGGATAATCCAAACGCCGAGCCGCCAGCGCCGCCTGAACCTCCGTCTCATCAGGCCGCGCCGGGATAATGACCGTCACACTCGGCAGGGTGTCACTCACGGTCACAAACTAGGGTTTCGCATCGCCAATTACCAAGACGAAACTGAATTTCAACGACTAACACAAAAAAGCATGGCCCAAGTCTTGCAGCCAAAATCCGTCATTGCCAACGGACGCGTGGCAATGCAAGAAACGACTATGAGCGCCGAATTATTTGTAAAATTGATTGAAGAACTGGTTGACATAAAGGTGCAATATCACCTTGCCAACAAGATCAAGACGTCGCCGGAACTGGCACGGATAGTCGCCGTGAAACGCGAAAGCGACCGTCACCGCGCCGACCAAATCCGCGCTGAACTCATCCACGCCCTGACCGCCCAATCCAACGCCGCCGTCTGACGCACCGTCGCGTTGACTCAGCGACCTTCCCGCCCCACAATGGGCGCATGGAAAAAGTCTTTACCGGGCCGGTTTACGTGGTGCGCGACAACATCGACACGGATCAAATTATCTCCGCGCAATACCTGAACCTTGTGCCCACGATTGCCGAGGAATACGAAAAACTCGGCAGCTACGCGCTGGCCGGTTTGCCGGAATCCCTCTACCCGACCCGTTACGTCAAGGAAGGCCAACTCGACAGCGAGTATCCCATTGTCGTGGCCGGAAAGAACTTTGGCTGCGGCAGTTCGCGTGAGCACGCGCCCATCGCCATGGGCTCGGCAAACTGCGAGGTAGTATTGGCCGAGAGCTTTGCTCGAATCTTCTTCCGTAACTGTGTCGCCACCGGCGAGCTTTATCCCTGTGAAATCACCGAGCGTCTCTGCGACGTCCTGAAGACCGGCGACGTTGTGACCGTGGACCTCGACAAAGCCACTGTCACGGTGAAAGCCACTGGCAAAGTTTATTCGTTCAAACCACTAGGGGACGTGCGTCCGGTTGTCGATGCCGGCGGTATCTTCAATTACGCGCGCAACACCGGAATGATTGCGAAGTAACCTGTAGCGACTCACCGCTACGCGATGAATCTCCTTCCCTATCCCCGCTCGCTCAAACGGCTGGCGGGGATTTTTGTTTTGCCGAAAAAGCAGCCGCTTTCGGCCATCACCTTCCTCCACAGCACCAAAGCTCCGGACCATCCGGAAGGTTATGCTCTGACAATTGATCGCAAAGGAGTGCGCGTCGAGTATCGCGAGGTGGGCGGTTTGCGATCCGCTGGTGCGACATTGAGACAACTCCTGCGCGAATACGGCCGTCGCCTCCCCTGTCTCAAGATTCGCGATTGGCCGGATTTCGCGCGGCGCGGCGTAATGCTCGACATCTCCCGAGGTCGCGTGCCGAAGCTGGAAACATTGCTCGATCTCGTCGAACGACTGGCTGATTTCAAGATCAACGAATTTCAGCTCTACACCGAACACACGTTCGCCTATCGCGGCTACAAATCTGTCTGGCGCGATTGGGGCGCGTTGACGGCGGAAGAAATCCGCACGCTCGACGCACGCTGCCGCGAACTCGGCATTGATCTCGTGCCAAATCAAAATTCCTTCGGCCATCTGCGCTATTTCCTCGAGCACCCCAAACTGAAGCAGCTCGCCGAAGTCTCCGAACCTTACGAAGGTTCAACCGGGGATTTCCTGCGCTTTCCCACCACCCTTGCGCCCAACAATCCCGGCACGATCAAGTTCATCCGCGAACTCTACGACGAGTTGCTGCCGAACTTCTCCAGCCGGTTCTTCAATGTCGGCTGCGACGAAACCTGGGACCTGGGCCGCGGCCAAAGTAAAACGCTCTGCGAAAAACGTGGCAAGGGCCGCGTGTATGTGGATTTCCTCCGGCAAATCCAGGGCGAGGTTGCGAAGCGCGGGCGCCGAATGATGTTCTGGGGCGACATCATCCTGCATCATCCCGAGTTGCTTAAAGGTCTCCCCAAGGACGTCATCGCGTTGAACTGGGGTTACGAAGCGAATCATCCGTTCGCGAAGGAAACCGCGACATTCGCCAAATTCAAAGTTCCTTTCTATGTCTGCCCCGGCACTGCAACGTGGATGACCCTGATTGGCCGGCACGATACGGCTTTCGCCAATCTCCGGCTCGCCGCTGAAGCAGGTCGCAAACACGGCGCATTGGGCTACCTGAACACCGACTGGGGAGACGGCGGACATCCCCAACCGCTTGCCGTGAGCTGGCCGCTGTATGCCATCGGTGCGGCACACTCCTGGTGCAGCAAATCCTTTGACCAAAAACTGCTCGTTCCGGTTCTGAGTCGCGATGTTTACGCCGATCCGAGCCACAGAATTGCCAAGGCGGCCATCGCGCTCGGCTTCGCGCATCGCAAATTTGATTATCTGGAATCCAACATCACGCCGTGTGGCGCGGTGATCGCGGCACCGCCCCCGGAAACACGCGAACTATTCTGCCGCAGCGGACTGAAGTACTACGCTCGCATCAAACCGCGCAACGTCCGAGCCGCGTTGGCTGAAGTGGAGAACCAACGCTTCGCCCTCGGCCGGGCCAAACCTACAACCCGCGCCGGCGCGGTTTTGAAACGGGAACTGGACCTCGCAGCGCGAATGGCGGCGGCATCCTGTCGCATCATGCTCTGGCAACAAGCCCTGGCCGCAGGCAAAGCGAAACACGCTGCCCGATTGGCAAAGCTCGGCATCCGCGAGCTGCAATCAATCGAGCGCGATTTCAAACGATATTGGCCCACTCGCAATAAAGGCACGACCGCCAGGTGCTCAGCATTTCTGCAATGGCGGATCGGCGATTACCGCAGCGGGAAGCTGCACTTTCGCCCCGAAGCTGCCCGCCTTGCGAAACCCAGGACTTACGCTGCCGAGTAACTTCGGCGGGACGAATTTCGCAGCCGATTAAAATGCGGGCGTGATCTCAACGCGCTGGCCGGGTGTCACCACCACGTCTTCGCCTTGCGCCCAGACCGTGTCGTTGAGCAGGAGCTTGAACAGCAGCTTTTCCTGAGCTGGCAAGGTCAACCGCCAGGTCTTTGAATCCACGCATTCCAGCGGGATTCCACGATCCCAGGAGAGCCCGGAGCCCTGGCCGCGAAGGAAAAGTTGATTACCGAAACCTACGTCAATCTTCGCTTCAATAACCGTGCTCGCCGAACGCGCGGGTGCCGGGGCTTTCGCTGTCTTTGTAACTGCGGCGGCTCCGTTGCCAGGAGCGGCAGCAACTTTGACGGGCTGTGAACCGGGACTGTTCGCGGGTGATGTGGGGACTTTCTTCGTCGCTTTCTTAGTCGGCTTTGTGGATTTCATGTGTCAGTTCAGTTTCTAATCGTTCAATTTTGCCCAGACAGGCAAACACCCAACAATGACGTCGCCCGCTTTGGGCGGAAACGCATCACGCCAGGCCGAAAGCTTTCGCGGTGCCATGGGTGTTGCTGCCGGGACGAGGAACGCGGGAATTGCGACCTCGCTGCGAACTTGCCACCTTAGACTTGCTTCGTCAATTCCATTCCCAGGCGAAGCAACCTGGCCGCATCGCGATCGGTCCTGGCCTCAGCGTAGATGCGGAGAATGGGCTCGGTACCCGAACCGCGTAACATCAACCATGAACCATCCCGGGCTACGAATTTGACTCCATCGAAGCTCTTTACTTCGGCAATGCCGGAGCGAAGCAATTTGTCAGGAGGATTGTTCTTGAGGAAAACCATCAGCGCACCGCGCTTCTCCAGCGGAAAATGAGTATCAATCCGCCCATACCGATGCGGGCCAAACTGCTTTTCCAGCCGGGCAATCAGTTTGTTCAGCGAGACTCGCTCGACCGCCAGCATTTCCAGCAGCATCAAACCGGCGGCAATGCCATCGCGCTCGGGAATGTGACCCGGGAAACCAATCCCACCGCTCTCTTCAGCACCCAACAACACATCTCCCTTGAGCATCTCCGCGCAGATGTATTTGAAACCCACACCGGTTTCGACCAACGGTAGTCCCCAGGCGGCGCACATCTTGTCCACCATCGAAGTCGTGGTGAGCGCTTTGATCACGCGTCCTCGACCTTTGCGATTGTGAAAGAAATGATTCAACAACAGGCAAATCAAAATGTGCGTGGTGAGATAATTACCGCGACCATCCATCCCGCCCACCCGATCGGCGTCGCCATCGGTTACGAGGCAAAGATCATGCGGGTGCTTTCGCAGAAAGGCCTGGCTGCGTTTGTAGTTCGCTTCAACCGGCT
>DASUGI010000046.1:0-26975 GCA_036274115.1 Verrucomicrobiia bacterium | reverse complement strand
GCCATTACCAAAAAGCCGCCGCCGAGGATGGCCACGTGCAACACGATCACACGTCCATACGGCTGAACCATCAACGCCGGCAACGACGTCGTTCGATACTCGCCGCCGATGATGTAGTTGTAAGCAAACGAGAACCCATGACTGAGCACCAGACCAATCACGCCCCACCACAAGTGTTGTTCCGATATCATTCGCATGAACAACTCGGCATCAGGAAACGGCGCACCGGTCCGGAACTGTCTTCCAAACATCCCAATCACAAAAAGCCCGTGAACGAAGGTGAACAACCCGTAGTGAAAACAAAAGAACGGCACGATGAACAACTTCCCGGTCCGGTTGCCCGGATTCTGTGGCGCAGCCATCAACATCTTCAACACGTTGAAGCCACCCACGATGACATTCTCCAACCAGAACAGGAACACCACCGGAAACGTCTCCCAACCGAGGAACAACACGCCGCACAGCGGAACCAGATTTGCCAACACGAGAGCGATTACCGTCGGCAACTTCCAGGTTGAGGTCTGTGCCAGCGCGCCTGCGGGATTCACAATGCAGCCTCCAGCAACACCACCAGTTCCTGCGTGGTCAATTGAATCGGATTCGCCTTCATGCTGCTCGCTTGTGCGGCCTTGGCCACCAACTCATCGATATGTGTCGCCGAGATTCCATATGCACTCAGCCCGGGAATGCGCAAGTCGCGCACCAATTCTGCGACCCATCGCACTCCATCGTCCGCTGACGCCGAGGCATTTCCCGTCACCAGGCGCGCCACTTCATCGTAGCGATTCAACGTTGCACTGCCTGGTGACCGCGTGCGCAACGCTCGGAGATTCGTCGCCATCACGTGTGGCAACAAGGCCGCGCACACTGCTCCATGCGGCGCCGGAAACATTCCACCGATTGGCGCAGCGAACCCGTGTGCGGCACCCAAACCTGCGTTTGCCAGCGCCAATCCACCAAAGAGACTGGCCGCCGCCATATCCTCGCGTGCGGCTGTATTCCTGCCTTCTTCAAATGCGGCCCGCAACGACCGCGTCGCGCGCACCATCCCTTCGCGACAGATCGCATCCGTCATCGGATTCGTTCGATTGCAGGTGAACGGCTCAATCAATTGCGTCAATGCGTCCAGGCCAGTGCTTGAGGTGATTGCCGGCGGCAAGTCGTAAGTGAGTTCAGGATCAATCAGCGCGAGCGCGGGCAACATCAGCGGACTGCGCAGACTGACTTTCACTCGTTGCTCCGGTGAAGTCAGCACCGCATTGCGCGTGACTTCCGAACCCGTGCCGGCCGTCGTGGGAATGGCGATAAAGCGTGCGGATGGTTTCGACAACGCGCGCCCGCGACCAATCACTTCGAGATAATCCAGTAACTCGCCTTCATTGGTCAGCATGGCGGCGATGGCCTTGCCGGCGTCAATAACACTTCCGCCTCCAATGGAAACCACAAAATCACAACCCGCTGCTCGCGCGATGGCAATACCCTGCTCTACCACAGCAATTGTTGGCTCGCCCGAGACCGCAAACACCGTCACTGAAAAGCCGGCTGCTTCCAGTATCTCGCTCGCACGAATCCCGCGCCACGCGCCCTTTCCCGTCACCAGCAAGGCATGATTTCCGAAGCCGCGCGCCAGCGCGCCCAGGTCAGCGAGTTTCTCCGCACCAAAAACGATCCGCGTGGCCGTGGCAAATTCAAAGTTCATAAGGTCGGAACCGCTAATCCGCGCATCGACGCTAATAGGAGTTTTTCAGAAATTAGCGACGATCAGCGAAGATTAGCGGTTAAAAGTCCCCATCCTCCGGAAACAGATTGGCGAACTTCACGCTCGTCCGCGGCCCAGCCATCATGGGCGCAACCGTGTCCCGCCAGACCTGATAATGCCTGGTTTCCTTGTGCGCCGCCGTTGCCTCAACCGAACGATATGCCTCCACCAACACAAACCGGGTGGGATCATCCGCCTGCTGGACGACATCGAATCGCGCGATACCCGGTTCTTGCACACTTTGGCGCGCATTCTCCAACGTCGCAGCCTTGAAAGCGTCAACGGCCTCCGGTTTCACATGAACATGAACGTGGACGATAAGCATAGTGATCCCTTCCGCCCCAAAATCCCCTCGACAAAATATTTTGCCAAGCTGAAAGTCGAATTTGTAAGAGAGCCCCTTGTCGCGACAAATTCCACTAATCCACTTTAGGGGTGACGCCTTTGGAATTCGGATCGCGACGGGTCGCGACCGTCCCGGAGGGACAAATGACAATAGCCCAGCGTTTCAACGCTGGGTTCACAGGCCCGTGGATGCGAATCCCGAAGGGACGGCTGAAACTGCGTGGGACCTTCAGTCGTCCCTTCGGGACTCGCACCGCCGCCAACGGTTCCCGGCGTTGAAACGCCGGGCTATTGTCATCGTGTCCCTTCGGGACGAATACCCACTGGCATTTCCATGAGGCATTGACATCAAGCGTGGTTTCGATCGCGCCCTTCACAATGGCAGACATCCCGATGGGGCTTAATGCGAACGATCCGGAAGCTCACGTTCTGTTTTCGAACGCAACCGGCCAAAAGCGGCATCAAAGTCGTCGCCTTCTTCGCGCAGAACTGGATTTGCGCCGCGGTTTGAGCGCACGCCGGCAGCGGAGCAGATTCCGAATGTGAATGATGTGAGGGAGGTCCTTGTCGCGGCGAATGCTCTCCTTGCTCTTGAGAATGCGCTCCAGTTTCAGGACCGGAATCCTCTTGCCATAAAACCTGCTCCGCTCGGTGTGTTCAAGTTCTCGATGGAAGCTCGCAAGTCCGTCCACAGTGAAAATGAAATTCACTGGAGTGCCATCCTCCAGGTAACAAACGGTGTTGGCCGCCATCACGGCACCCACTCCGGCAGCAATGCGTTGCACCCGCATATAGTCGCGCGCGGGCAGGTCAATCCACAGATCCACATCGAGCGTGGTTTCCATCACGCCCTGCACAATGGCAGCGGACATCCCGATCAGGATGAAGCGGATTTTTTCCGCTTCGAGGGCTTCCAGTAACCGAGCGACCGGACGTGGTTTTCGACGAGTTCCCATCGTTCTTCAGGCGTGGCGGCCAGTCCCAACGCATAAACTGACTTCTCCGCATCGCTCAAGCCGCGCACGGATTTTAGCCGGTCAAGCATCCGGGCAGCCCGTTGCGGCAAGGGTTGGAGCACTCTGCGTCGTTTCATCAGCCGCAGTCTAATGGGAACGATCCAGAAGTTCACGTTCTGTTTTCAACCGCAACTGGCCGCAGGCAGCATCGATGTCATGGCCCTTCTCGCGGCGGAGGGTGGCGACTACTTTGTGTTCTTTGAGCGCAGCAAGAAACTTTTCGCAGACATCTTCTTCAGGCCGCACCCACGGCAGGTCTTCCACTTTGTTGTAAGGAATCAAATTCACTTTAGCGTTGAGCCGTTTTGCGAGGGCCGCAAGGGGACGCGTTTGTTCAACACCGTCGTTTACGCCGGCGATGAGGATGTATTCGAACGTGATCATGCGGCCGCGCTTGGATTGGTAGTAAACCAGTGCGGCGGTGAGTTCCTTGAGCGGATACTTGCGGTTCACCGGCATGATCTTCTCACGCACTTCATCGGTAGCGCCGTGCAGTGAGATGGCGAGGGAGAATTGCTCTGGTTCGTCGGCGAGCTTACGAATCTGTGGCGCGAGACCGCTGGTGGACACAGTAATCTTCCTCGCGCCGATGCGACCACCCCAGGGAGAATTTAGCAATCGCAGCGCTTTAAGGAGATTGTCGTAATTAGCCATCGGTTCGCCCATGCCCATGATGACTACGTTGTCGACGACGCGCTCGTTAGGAAAGGCGTTGCCAGGATTCCTGGGAGGTGGCATGGGGGCGGCCGAGTCCGACACGCGATTCTCCGTGGCACAGAAGCGTTCCACGCCCATGACTTGCTCGATGATTTCGTGCGGCAGAAGGTTACGCTTCCAACCGTCGAGCCCGCTGGCGCAGAATTTGCAACCGTAGGCACAGCCAACTTGCGTAGAGACGCAGAGCGTGTGGCGATCGCTCGGCTCGCCGTAGAGCGAGGGGTTTGCGGGGATCAAAACGCTTTCGATGAGCGAATGGTCAGCCAAACGCCAGAGGAATTTCTGCGTGGTGTCTCGTGAACCTTGTTTGCGAATCAACTCCAGCGTTCCGAGGGCGTATTCGCGACGGAGTTTTTCGCGCAGCGCTTTCGGCAGGTTGCTCATCGCATCCCAGTCCGTCACGCGCTGGACGTAGAGCCAGTCCATCAACTGCTTGACGCGATAGACGGGCTGCTCCCACGCGGCAAACTGGGCTTCCAGCTCTTCGCGGGTCAGGGATTTGATGTCTGTCAGCACGGCCATCTTAATCTTAATCTTGTTCTTACTCTTAATCTGATTCGGAGATTAAGATTAAGATTAAGAGTGAATGGCTACTTCGTCAGGTAATACTTTTCCGTGTAATCGCGCACCATGCGGTCGGTGCTGAATTGCACGACGAGCGTGGCCATCGCGCGGCGGATCCGTTGCAGCCATTTGCGCGGCAAACCGCTGGCGTCGCGATCGAAAAAGCTCGGGATGACTTCCTCCGTAAGCGCCTTGTAGAGGTTGGCGCTATCCACGCGGTCCTGTTCTTCAACGTTTTGGGCGTGTGAATCCTCACCGATCGCGAACCCATTGGTTTTGTCGTAGCCCTCGCGCCACCAGCCATCGAGAATGCTGAGGTTTAAACAGCCATGACAACCGGCCTTCATCCCACTCGTACCGGAGGCTTCCAAAGGACGTCGCGGATTGTTCAACCACACGTCACAGCCAGAAACCATCTGCCGGGCAACATGAACGTCATAGTTCTCAATAAACACGAGCTTGCCCTTGAGATCGCTGTATTTGCTGAGGTGAATGATCTTTTGGATGAATGCCTTGCCGGCATCGTCTCGCGGATGCGCCTTGCCGGCGAACACGAATTGGACCGGTCGCCTGGAATCGCGCGTCAGCTTCACGATGTTGTCGAACTGCTCGAAGATCAGCGGCGCGCGTTTGTAGGTGGCGAAACGACGGGCAAAGCCAATCGTAAGCGCATCGGGATTGAGCAACAGATCAAAGGCGATAAAATCGTCGTGCGTAACCCGCTGTGCCTGGAGCAAGAGCCGGCGACGCGTAAACTCGAGCAACTCGCGACGTAACTTGTAGCGCAGCGCCCAAAGCTCCTCATCGGAAATGAAATCCGGATCGAGCATCTTGCTCCAGAATTCCTGCATGCAGATTTCATTGGCCCAATCGTGGCCGTTGGACTTCCAAAAGCGAGTCGTATCACCCGATGGCGTGCCCTCGCCAGCGCCACCAGTCAGTTTTTTTCGGAAAAAGCGGCGCATCGTGCCTTTCATCCAACCAGCGACGTGAACGCCGTTGGTGATGTGACCGATCGGAACCTTCTCCACTGGCGTACCCGGGAACATACATTGCCACATGTGCCGGCTGACTTCGCCGTGCAATTCACTCACACCATTCGCCGCTCGCGACGCTTTAAGCGCCAGCACGGTCATGCAGAAAGGTTCGTTTTGATCATCCGGCTTCACCCGGCCCAGACCCATGAGCTGCTCGTGCGAAATCTTGAGGTCCTCGGCAAACTTGTGAGCCGCGTAGTTCATCAACTCACTATTGAAGCGGTCATGACCCGCTTCGACCGGAGTGTGCGTGGTGAAAAGGCATTCCTTCTTCGTGGCGGCCAGAGCCTGATCCAGGGTGGCGCCTGTGGCCATCTTCTCACGCATCAGTTCGAAGGCAAGGAAGGCGGCATGACCTTCGTTCATGTGGAACGTGGACGGTTGAATACTCAGGGCACGCAGCAGCCGCACGCCACCGACGCCAAGAACAATCTCCTGCATGATGCGCGTCGTGTTATCGCCACCATAGACGCGCCGGGTCAAATCGCGGAACGTGTGCTCGTTACCGGGATGATTGGCATCGAGCAAATAAACCGGAACCCGCCCAACGTTGACGCGCCAGACGAACAACTTCACGTCCGACATCGCGACGCGAACGCTGATCACCAGGGGTTGCCCCTTTGAATCCAACACTTGTTCCAGCGGGAGATTCTTCGGATCGAGCCGGGAATAGAACTCAGTCTGCCAGTTGTTGTTGTCGATGGCTTGTTGGAAATAGCCCTCGCGATAGAACAGGCTGATACCGCAGAAGCCCAGGCCGAGATCACTGGCAGACTTGGCGTGGTCGCCCGCGAGAATGCCGAGACCCCCAGCAGCGATGGGCAAGGTTTCGTGAAAGCCGAATTCCGCCGAGAAGTACGCGACGGGATTCCTCAGCAATGCTGGAGCGTGTTTAGCGCCCCAGGTTTTCTTTTCTTCGATGTAGCCTTCGAAGTCGCTCAAGACCTGCCGCACGTGATGCGCGAAGTCCGGGTCCTGCAAACGGACGCGCAGCTCGTATTCAGAAACCTCGTGCAGGATGGCGACCGCATTGTGGTAGAGGTTTTGCCAACTGCGGGGCGAAAGTTCCTGGAACAGTTCCTGGGCTTCCTGGTCCCAGGTCCACCAGAGATTGCGCGCGAGTTTATTGAGGCCGTTGACGAGTTGTGTCAGTTCTTCCGAGGACAGAGGTTTCGTTGCCATAGATCAAGTGTAATGATGAACTCCTAAGAATTCCGCGGCACCTTAGTAGCCGGATACATGCCGCGTAAATAAAAATCCTTGGTTGCATCACCTGCCGCGGCGACTAGCTTATGCGCGCAAGCTGTGAGGAAATACTGGCACGCCATCAACATCGGTTTCCAAAACAACCTGACGTACCGGTTCAACTTTCTGGCCCGGACGCTGTTTGGGTTCATTCCGCTGATGGCGATTCTCTTTCTGTGGCGCAAGATCTACGAAGGCAAAGGCGAAGGCGCGGAGATTTCGACGTTTACGCTCACAGAAATGACGACGTATTACCTGATCGTCACCATTGCCGACGCGCTGACGGCGGTAAACGAGGACGACTGGCAAATCGCCGCGGACATCAAGGATGGCAACATCAGCCAATTCCTGCTCAAACCGGTGGATTATCTCTGGTTCAGGTTCTGTCTCTACATTTCCGGACGAATTACCTATCTGACGGTTGCGTTTGTGCCTATCGCGCTGTTGATCTTTTTCCTGCGTGACTATTTTGTGCTACCGGCAAGCTGGTCAACCATGGTGATATTTGCGTTATCGCTCACCATGACGGCCCTGCTGCAGTTCTTTCTGTCTTACACAATGGCGATGCTGGCGTTCTGGGTGTTGGAAGTTTCCACCTTCATCTTCATCGTTTATGCGTTCGAGTACATCGCCAGCGGTCACATGTTCCCGCTCGACATTTTACCGCCCGCGGTCAAGGAGGCGTTGTTTCTCACGCCGTTCCCCTATCAACTCTACCTGCCAGTAGGCATTTACATGGGCAAAGTAACCGGGTCCGAACTCACGCAAGGATTGGTCATGCAAGCGGGCTGGGTGGTGGTCGCCTACTTCCTCGCGCGCTTTGCGTGGCATCGCGGGATTCGCAAATACGCAGCAGTCGGAGGATAACATGAGTCGAGAGGCGAACGTCGAAGGTCGAAGACCAGCGGATTTGCCGCTTCGCAGATCAACTCTTACGCGCTACGCCGGCATCTATGCGGCGTTGTGGAAGAACTCGGTGACCCGGGAAACAATGTTCAAAGGAAACTTCCTGCTTTGGATCATCGTCGAAGTGATTTGGTTCGCGCTGCAACTGAGTTTCATCGGCGTGATTTATCTGCACACCGACTCCATCGGCACGTGGACCAAGTGGGAAGTCGTGTTGCTGGTGGGCGCCAGCCACTTCATTCAACAAATCTACCAGGCGTTCTTCCTGATCAATTGCGTGAACCTCTCGGAACTGGTGCGCAATGGCAAATTGGATTTCCTGCTGATGCTCCCGATTAACACCCGTTTCGTCGTTTCGCTGCGACAGGTCGACCTCGGTGGGTTTGTCAACGCGGCTTCTGCGGTGGCGGTAATGATCTATGCGGCAAAACAGATCCCGATCAGCCCGACCTTCGCACAGTTTGCCGGCTTTTTGGCGCTGTGCCTGGTGGGCATTCTCATTCACTACTGCTTGATGTTCATGCTGGCCACGGTGAGCTTCTGGACCGTTCGCGCGCAAGGAATCGTTTACGGCTACTACAATCTATTCAACATTGCCCGCCTGCCGGACGAAGCGTTTCGCGGCGTGTTTAGAGCTGTGTTCACGTTTGTGCTGCCCGTGTTGCTGGTGTCCAACGTGCCGGTGCGGCTGCTCACCGACACCTTGAACTCAAAGAGCTGGTTGCTGGTGTTGCTGGGAATGGCAGTGGCGTGCGTGCTGGCTTCAGAATGGGTCTGGCGCGCATCGCTACGCCGTTACACCAGCGCAAGCTCTTGAATCAGGGAGCGAGCCGGATCCGATAGAATTGCGAAGTAGCCGTGGACACTGCGTTGCTCTGGGAGGCGACTGCGCCAGTGCTGATGACTTCTTCGCCGATATCCGACCAGTCGTCGGCATTCAAGGCGGAACGGCTTTGCAACACATAATGCTGTGCCGCAACCGCGCTCCAACTGATGGTCACCACGGAATTGCTTAGTGTGATGGACTGGATCAAAGGCCGTGGGACGACCGTTACCGTAAATTCCTGGGTATCGCTCAGCGGCGGCTCGCCATTGTCAGTCACCCGCACCACAAAGCTGTTGGTGGTGTTGACATCTGCATCTGTCGTCGGCCACAAGCAAACACCCGTCTCCGGATCGATCGCAGCACCTTCCGGAGCTTGATCGAAACTGAACGCTAACGCGTTGGTTTCGCCATTGGTGTCCTGCGCCTGGCTGTGAATCTGCAGCGTGCTGCCGGCATGGATGGTTTTATTCAAGATGGCGCCCAGCAGTGGCGGGCTGTTCACCTCAGTCACTACAATCTCAAAACTGTTGGTGGCCGTCAGGCTGCCGTCGCTAACCACCGTTGTAATGACGTTGGTGCTCGGTCCCTGATTCTCCTTCGGTCGCCAGGTGAAGATCCCATTACCGTCAATGGAAGCGCCGGCCGGAGGATCAATCAGGCTGTAAACCAACACGCTCCCCGGGAGGTCCGGGTCGGTGGCGAGATTGGTTAAAACAAAGGTGACTAATTCTGGTGTCACCTGCGGCGGCGGGGTCAAAACAAACGTCGGGGCCGCATTCACCTCATTGACGATGACGGTGAAGCGATTCGTGACGGTGACTGAGCCATCGCCGACCACGGTCACAAGGTGATTGGTTGATGGTCCCTGCGCTTCAGTCGGTGTCCAAGTAATCACGCCATCAGTCGTAATGGATGCACCTGCTGGAGGATCAAGCAGTTCATAGGTCAACGTGTTTTCTGGCAAATCGGCGTCGCTGGCGGTGTTGGTCACCATCAACAAGGTTTGCTCCGCGATTGTGAGGTCGTCTTGCACCGGCAGCACGGGATTACTGTTCACTTCGGTCACCCTCACCGTGAAACTGTTCGTCACACTCACGAATCCGTCCGTTACCACCGTGGTGAGTACATTCGTTCCCGGGCCTTGCGCCTCTGACGGCGTCCAAGTGATGACGCCATTCGTATCAATGACCGCTCCAGCCGGTGCACCGAGCAACTGATAAGTCAGCAGGTTTGCTGGTTCATCGCCGTCCGCAGCGCGGTTCGTCACCGTCAACAGCGTCAACTCCGCAATGTTAAGGTCAACCACTGGTGGCAGCACCGGCGCGAGGTTCACTTCGGTCACCGTCACCGCGAAACTATTCGTCACACTCACGAATCCGTCCGTTACCACCGTGGTGATTACATTCGTTTCCGGGCCTTGCGCCTCATTGGGGGTCCAGGTAATGATGCCGTTGGTATCAATCGTCGCACCAACAGGCGCATCAAGCAGTTGATAGCTCAGAGCGTTGGACGGGAGATCGGCGTCGGTCGCCGTGTTGGTCACGGTCAACAAAGTCAGCTCGGCAACAATGCGGTTGGTTTGCTCCAACAGTAGTGGCGGCTGATTCACCTCGGTCACAACCACGACGAAACTGTTCGTCGCACTTGCCTGGCCGTCACTGACAACCGTGATGATGGTGTTTGTCCCGGGCCCTTGCGTCTCCGTCGGTGTCCAGGTGATAACGCCGTCGGGACTGATCGTTGCGCCAGCAGGTGGGTTCAACAACTGATAACTCAGCAGGTTCACCGGCAGGTCCGGATCTGACGCGGCATTTGTCACGCTGAGCGTCGTGAACTCGGCCACCGACAGGTTCATCGGTGCCGCAACGAACATGGGGGCAACGTTCACTTCGTTGACGACGACCACAAAGCTGTTGGTGGCACTCACGCTGCCGTCGTTGACCACGGTGACAATGGTGTTGGTGCCCGGACCTTGGGCTTCTGTCGGAGTCCACGTGATGATGCCGTTGCCATCAATTTGCGCACCTGCGGGCGGATTAATCAGTTGATAGCTTAATCGGTCGGGCGGCGCATCCGCATTGACGGCGGTGTTCGTCACGGTAAGCAAGGTGAGTTCATCCATGAACCAATCGGGTTGATCCGGCAACTGCGGTGGCATCAGATTCAAGACGCCTCTCAATTCCAAATCGAAACTCACGTCCGTACTGGTGGGCGAGTCCTGATGGATCTCCACTGCGAGCACATTCGTGCCATTGATCAACAAGCCCGGATCAACCACCCCACTGAAGAAGGCCGATTCGTTGGCGCCCGCGACCGCCGCACTGGCGCGGGTCAAATAATTGATCGCTCCGGATGGCAAGTTGTCGCGATACACTTCAACGCCGTTGAGATAGACAACCGCGCCGTCATCGCGCAAGAGACGTAGATTGAGTGAGCTGAAGCCGGCGGCATTGGTCACATTGAAGGCACGACGGAAGTAAGTGGTGATGAACTTTGACGAGCTATTGCCGCCGAAACTGACAATCGTTTGCTCGTCACCATCGCCATAGCCCAGTTGCGCCGGACCGCTGCTCCAGCCGGAATCGTTGAAGGAACTCGCCCGCCAGGCCGCGCCTTGATCGCTGCCGTTGTCCAAGTACTTCCAAACCGCACCGGTGCTGACCAGGGCCAGGTTGGTGGTCGTACCGACAAGGGTGTCATTCACCACAACGGCGAAGCTATTGGTAGCGCTGGCCACTCCATCCCTCACAATCGTAGTGAACAGGTTCGTTGACGGACCTTGTGTGACCGCAGGGGTCCAGTGAATTACGCCATCGGAGTCGATCACCGCACCGACCGCCGACGTGATGAGCTGATAAGTCAGCGTGTTCGCAGGGATATCGGAATCGGTTGCAGAGTTGGTTACTGCCAGCACAAACAACTCACCAATCATGCGATTGGTCTGAGCGGGCAACACCGGTGGCACGTTCACTTCCGTCACCGTCACCACAAAGCCATTCGTCACGTTCACCAAACCATCGCTTACGACGGTGGTAATGGTGTTCGTGCCCGGACCTTGCGCTTCATTGGGCATCCAGGTGATCACACCATTGGTGGAAATCGTCGCTCCTGCAGGCGGATTCAGGAGCTGGTAAGTCAGGGTGTTGGCCGGAACGTCGGCATCGCTCGCCGTGTTCGTGACAGTAAGCAACGTCAGTTCCGGGATCGTGCGGTTGGCTTGCGCCGGCAACACGGGGGCTTGATTGCCGTCCAACACTACGACCACAAAGCTGTTGGTGGCACTTGCCAGACCGTCACGCACAACCGTGGTGATGGTATTCGTGCCTGGCCCTTGAGCCACCGACGGCGTCCAGGTGATGATGCCATTGGAGTTAATGACTGCGCCGGTGGGTGGAGCGATAAGTTGATACGTCAAGGCATTGGCGGGCAAATCAGTATCAATCGCCGTATTGGTGACCGTCAAAGTGGTTAACTCGACCACTGATCGATTCGTTTGCACTGGCAACACTGGCGCGATGTTCACTTCAGTGACCGTCACGGTGAAGCTGTTGGTGGTGCTTGCCGTTCCATCGCCGACTACGGTGGTGATCGTGTTCGTGCCGGGCCCTTGGGCCTCCGTTGGGGTCCAGGTAATAACGCCGCTGGCCGAAATACTCGCGCCGCTTGGCGGATTGATGAGTTGATAGATCAGCGTGTTCGCGGGCAAATCTCCATCGGTAGCCGTGTTGGTTACGGTCAGCAAGGCAAGTTCCGCGATCGTCCGATTGGTTTGCACCGGCAACACGGGCGCAACATTCACTTCCGTCACGGTCACTGTGAAGCTATTGGTCCGGCTCAGCGCGCCGTCACTCACCACCGTCGTCAAAGTGTTGGTGCCCGGACCTTGCGCTTCGGTCGGTGTCCAGGTAATGACACCATTGGTCGAAATCGTCGCGCCGGCGGGCGAGTTGATCAATTGATAGGTCAGCACGTTGGCCGGCAAGTCCGGGTCCGTGGCGGTGTTGGTGACGGTGAGCAGGACCAGTTCGGCAACGGTCCGATTTGATTGCACCAGGAGCGTGGGCGCTGCGTTCACCTCGGTCACAATCACGTTGAAGCTGTTGGTGGCACTCGCCTGCCCGTCGCTCACCACGGTTGTAATCGTGTTGGTGCTCGGTCCCTGCGCCTCACTCGGAGTCCACGTAATGACGCCGTTGGTGGAAATGACGGCGCCACTCGGAGGATTGAGCAACTGATAGCTCAACGGATTAACGTCGGCATCGCCGGCGGTATTGGTTACCGTCAGCAGACTTAATTCAGCAATGGTTCGATTAATCTGCACCGGCAGCACCGGGGCGGAGTTTGTGCCGGCTGAGCAAACGACATTGCTGACGGTTACCGTATCGACAATCCAGCCAGTTGCAGCCAGAGCGCTGTCGGTGGCGCAACGCCACCGGAACTGCAAGCTCTGCCCATAGGCGCTGGTCGGAATCATCACTGTCGTCGTCACAAATCCGCCGGAATTGCCGCTCCACGCGGGACGATTGGCAATCGGACTGGAGAAGCCCGTATCAACGGTATGCGTATAGCCGCCCGTCACGAAACTTCCACCAGCCGCCAGAATGTCAGTAAAGTTACCCGTTCCGATTTTGATTTCCAGCACCCCGCCATCATATGCCAATGCCATGCCAGGCTCGGCTTCCAAATCGTAACTGTGACGGAACGTCAGGGTCGCCGATTCTGATTGGAGCACAATATTGGGCGAGACCAGATAGCTGTTGCCCACCGCCATTGCTTCGGAGGCGAACACCGCGTTGGTGCCGGCGTCGCTGATGGCATTCTGCGTTACCCACATAGCCTGGGCGCCGTCGTTTGTTGAAATCCAACCGGCGGGAAGATTTGGCAGGCTGCTGATGACTTCAAAGCCTTGCGTGTAAAGGGTCGCAAACTGGCACGTCGCGGTGTCATTGACGATCACGTTGAAATCATTCGTAACGCTCAGCGGTGGGCCGCCATTATCGGTAGCAACGGTTCGGATCAGATTGGTGCTCGGCCCCTGAGTGCCGGACGGGGTCCAGGTAATGACGCCGTTGGCACTGATGCTCGCGCCCGGCGGCGGATTGATGAGCTGATAGGAAATTGAATTGGCAGGCACATCGGTGTCCAGGGCGGCGTTCGTAACCACGAGCGTCGCAAGTTCGTTGACGCTGCGATTGCCCTGCAAAGGCAGCGTGGGCGCGCTGTTCACTTCATTCACCGTGACGGTGAAGGTATTGGTGGCACTCAACGGCGGGACGCCGTTGTCAACCACCCGAGTGGTAAAGGTCGTGATACTCGGCCCCTGCGATTCGCCTGGCGTCCACGTAATCACGCCGCTACTCGAAATTGTCGCGCCGGGCGGCGCATCAAGGAGCGAATACGTCAAGGCATCCGCCGGCACATCCGGATCCACGGCGGTATTGGTTACTGACAGAGGAGCCAGTTCATTGACCGTGCGATTAATCTGACTCGGCAACACGGGAGCCCCATTCGAGTTAACCACAATGACATTGAAGCTGTTGGTCGCCGTGAGCCCGGCGCCGTCAGTCACAATCGTGGTTATGGTATTGGTCGTCCCGCCGTAGGCGCCGCCAGGCGTCCACACGATGACGCCGTTACCGCCGATCACCGCGCCCACCGGTGGATTCTGCAGTGCATAAAACAGCGTGTCGCCGAAATCCGGGTCCGTGGCCGTATTGGTAACCGTCAACGTATTGTACTCGGTCACCGTGCGATTGGACTGCGCCGGCAGAACCGGCGCGTTCGTGCCCCCGGCGCAACACAGACACACTTGGCCGGACAGCACCACATTGTCCACGCGCCATCCCACCCGGTTTCCGCCGTTGTCCGAGCCGAGTCGCCAGCGGAACTGGACCGTCTTTCCGGAAGCATCCGGAGGGAGGTTCAGCACGGTGGTTACATAATTAGTGGAGTTGCCGCTCCAGGCCTGTCGCCCGCCCAGTGGATTGCCCAGCGAGTTATCCACCGTGTGGGTGTACCCGCCGGAAAGGAACATGCCACCCAGTGAAATCACATCAGCAAAGTTGTTCGTTCCAATCTTGATTTCGAGCACCCCGCCATCGAAGGCCATGCCACCAACACCAGCTTCCAAATCGTATTGGTGCCGGAACGCGAGCTGGGATTGGCCCTGAGGGAGAGTTAGAGCCGGCGAAGTCAAAAAGCTTTGGGCCACAACGGCGACAGTCGCCCCAAATGCCGCGTTGGGAGCGGAGTCAATCACGGTGGACTGCGAAACCCAGGCCGGTGCGTTGCTGCCGCTCGTGGTCCAACCCGCCGGCAATGCGGGAGCATTGGTGCCGTCAAAGTTCTCAGTATAGTAGGTCAAATTCGGCCCTAAGGGATAGTAGGTCAGCAATGCGTTGGTCACTGTATTGCCAACGCGCAGTTTGATGACCTGGCCAGTCGTACGATAAAGGTTCGTGCTGGCGAGGACGCCATTGGTGTAGACCTTCAAGTCGCAAAACAACGAGGGCGAGGGCGTCAGGAGCTCAACCGTGGTGTTGGTATGCGTTGCGTTTCGAATGTCGAACGTGGTCTGCAATTGAAGGCCATTCGTAGCATGGCTGACGGAGATTTGAACGTTGGAACGTTGCAACCACCAGTTATAAATCTTTATGGCGTTAGCCGACCACAATCGCGGAAAGCGATTGGTGTTCATCGAGTAAACCACATATTCCTGCGCCTGCGCTCCCGCGATGCCCACTCCATGTGAGAGCGAATGACTATAGAAATTGATCAGTGCGCCAATGCTGTAATAAAAATCCACGCCAGCGCGCACAGTACCGACGGTGTGCGCCGACTCCATCGAATGGGAGATGTTCGCGCCCACAAACCAATCACTGAGTGGTTGCTGCAGGATACCAAATCGCTTGTTCGGAACCTGCGTCGACAGCGACCAGTGCGGAAAGGGCGCCACTTTCTGTTCGCCGGTAATTTTGACCCCGAGGTGCGACTGAATGTTTAACGAGGCCTCGCGGGTGCTATTATAGTAAGGCGCGCACCAGACCCTCATGCCATTCGTCATCAATCCGGAGAGCCAGGACTCAATGTCCTGGAACGACCGTGAAAGCGAGACGTACGCGTAATTCGATCCGCTGGAATATCCCGCCGGGGCGGGATTCATATCCAGGACTTCATCCGACGACCAGTGCCAATAATCATACGACGCGGGCGTGCCGGCGATCATTGGATTGGTGAGCCCGCCATTATGCGGACCAATGATGGCCCCATAATTGGTGATGGCCCGCCGCAGACCCGCCACAACCGCATTCGTGTTGTAGGTCGGCGACATGTCTTCGCGCAGCGTGCCCGTGCAAATATAATAATCACCCGTACAACCATTCGTGAACTCGAACTGCGCCGACGCTTCCACGGCCGCAATTTCATTGGAGAAACTTTCCAAATCGTGCCGAACCATGAATGCAGCGTCGTATTGGAATGGCCACGGACTCAGTTTCGCAACCGGCAATCCATTGGCTTCAAACGCCCATTCGATCGAGCGTCGTATAGTGAGGTAGGCGTACATCGTGGGCGCCCAGCCACCGTTGCCAAGCAAGGGTTGCATGGCGGCGCAATAAATGAAGTAACCCTTGCCATAGGGCTTCACGAGCAGGAACGGACGCGTGTCCCCCTGCGCGATAACCGTTGCGTTGCTGTTCACCACCTGCCACACGTCATGTGGGGCCTGCGCCTGGTTATTGCTGTGAGGCGCCGACGGGCCGGTCGCTACTCCATAAGGAATCTCTTCGGATGACGAAGGTAAACGCCAGGTAACGGTTCCCGCGGGCATATGACTGTTGATGCGATGGGTCCCCTGCCGGGTATAGGTGCTGTTCAAATCCCAGTTGGCGACTCCGGGCAACAGCGCATGTATTCCCATTGCATTCGCAAAGGCAAAATCTCCTCGCGGCGTACCATTGGTTGTGCGGGTAAAGGCCGATGAGCCGACAAACAGGAATCCGCCCGCCGCAACATAATTGGTGAACTGAGAAATCTCGCTGTCGTGAATCGCTTCGGACGTCAGGCTGATCACAATGGGATAGCGCGGCACGCCATTGGTGAGAAGCGCCCCGGCGATGATGTTCGAATCACCCACAACGGTGAAGGCCGTCCCGTCCGAGCGAAGCGCTTCTTTCACCGCCTCGGGCATGACGAAATAATGAAAGTCAGGAAACCACCATTGCTTGCCGGTTGTGCCCGGCCCGGTGGGCGTTCCTCCAAAGGCGTTGATATTCTCCAACCCGCGTGTGTATTCCGAGTCATGCACCGCCACCAGCGGCTGGGTTCCATTGGCATGAATTGGACTTTCGCTGAAGTACAACAAAGCACACCCCACTATGGAAAGAAGACGGGTTGCGACGTTACTAGCGACACCTTCCAACTGTTTAGATAACAGCACCATGGCTCCGTAATGCTCCGGCCATGCTAGCACGTTTGCTGTTTTGTCTCACTGCCAGGCCCACGTTTGGCCGCACTTTCATTACGGAAGTCGTGTCGTAATAATTGCGGAAGGCCATTGCGGAAGGCATCACCTCGCCTGCAACATGTTCGATGATGACAGTGACAAGAAGCTCGGTGTAGCCTGAGCCTGCCTATGAGCCTTGCCGACCTGAGACACGAATACACCATCAGTGGATTGGATCGCGGCGACCTGGATCCCGATCCCCTGCCACAATTTGAAAAGTGGTTTGGTCAGGTCGCGCTCACCCGTTCCGGCAGCCGCTTCCGGCAAATCGGCATTGCCTTCTACAAACTCTGGCAGGCCGTGCGCGGTCGCACGCCGGTTGATGTGAATGCCATGACTCTCGCGACGGTCCGTGGCGATGGCGTTCCGTCCTCCCGAACGGTGCTGCTCAAGGGAGTCGATGCCCGCGGGTTTATCTTCTTTACGAATTACGAAAGTCGAAAAGGCCGTGAACTCAACGCCAATCCGAATGCCGCGCTCACCTTCTTCTGGCCCGAGTTGGAACGCCAGGTTTGCGTCGCCGGAACCGTTTCCAAACTGCCGGTCAATGAATCCGAAGCCTACTTCAGAAGCCGCCCCCGCGGCAGTCAGTTGGGCGCCTGGGCGTCGAATCAAAGTTCTGCCGTTGAAGATCGAGCCGCACTTGAAAAGCAATGGCAGGAGGCGGCGGCCCGGTTCCCCAGGGACATCCCAATGCCACCGTATTGGGGTGGTTACGTGCTGAGCCCCAACCGAATCGAATTCTGGCAGGGACGCCCCAACCGCCTGCACGATCGCTTCTGCTACACGCGACAGCCGGACGGCAAATGGAAACTCGAACGGCTTTCGCCCTGATCCCTGGCTGTGAATAACCTGTTTAAAAAGTGCCTTGCATCCGTTCCGCTTGGACCGAAAGTAGAGGGGCGCCCGCCCACCTGAAATTCGGCAGGCCCTGAAGGGCGCAGGAGAGAACGATGAATGCTGCCCCTGAGAAAGAGAACCGTTCCACCGTCGTCGTCATTTATGACGATCCCATTACCCGGGCACGGGCTTTGACCGCGTGCGATTACCTCGTGGGCGAGCTCTGGGAAAATGTCGAGTTGGACTTCCATTGGTGGCGCACGGATTTTTTAGATGATGCCAATATGTCGCGCGCCGCCGCCAAATATGCGATTGATGCGGATTTCCTCATCATTTGCTCCAGCGGCGCGGAGCACCGTTCCAGGACGCTGGAGGCCTGGCTGGAGAGTTGGATCCAACAACGGGATAAAAATGAAGGCGCGCTCATTGATCTTTCTCTCTTGCCCGACTCGACCCACCGCCTTCAATCAGTGCTGCGAGAAATTGCCGAGCGGGGCAAGTTTGATTATCTGGCTTCCAGCGAGAGTTCACGCAGCAACCGGTCGACTGGCAAACTCGCTTCAGTTCTTCCCGCCTCAACAGAGCGCCTCATCGATCGTTCCCATCGTCCGTCCCGGTTTGGGCTCAACGAATAGGTGACCAGCTCATTTCCCGGTCGGTGTCTCGGTCGATTCAGCAGCCGCTTCCTGCGATTCGCTGATAACGGGCGCGATCGCCTGAAGCTTGTCACCCGCGTCGAGATTGACGAGTTTCACTCCCATGGTATTGCGACCGGCTTCGCGGATATCTTTAACAAACGTGCGCACCATTTGACCGCCAACGGTGATCAGCATGATTTCGTCACTGTCACGCACCGTGAGCGCACCAATCACCCCGCCCGTTTTGTCGCCCGTCTTCATCGTGATGATGCCCTTGCCGCCGCGACTTTGAACCCGATACTCGTCAAATGCCGTCCGCTTGCCGATGCCGTTTTCGCCAGCGACGAGCAAGGCCGCATCCGGCACCACAATCGCCGCGGCCACCAGCGCATCGCCCTCCTCCAAATTGATGCCACGGACGCCCGCCGCCGCCCGCCCCATCGAACGCACGTCGGTTTCGTGGAAACGTATGCTCATCCCATCCTTGGTAATTAACACGACATCATCACCCGGATCGCCTTCGCCAGCACTGCCGCGAGTCAACTTAACGTCAATCAACGTATCGCCCTGCTCAATCCCAATGGCGATAATCCCGCCTTTGCGCACATTCGCAAAATCGCTCAGCGACGTTTTCTTCACCGTGCCCCGTTTGGTGGCGAAAAATATTTCACCGGGCTGCTGCCACGTCACGTCCTCACGGTTTTCGTTCGTTTTAGAGAGCACGCGAATCATCGCCGCAATGGTTTCACCGGCCTTCAGTTCCAGCAGGTTGGCGATACTGCGCCCCTTGGCCGCCCGGCCCATGTCCGGAATCTCATGCACGCGCTCGACATACACCCGCCCCGTGTTCGTAAAGAACATCAGGTAATCATGCGTGCTTGCCGTAAACAGGTGCTCGACAAAATCCTTATCCTGCTCGGTTTCACCTTCGCGCGTCGTCATGCCGATCACGCCCTTGCCGCCACGCCGTTGCGCGCGGTATTGGCTGACGTTGGTGCGCTTGATGAGGCCGGCGTGCGTGAGCGTGATGATGACCCCTTCGTTGGCAATGAGATCTTCGATGGCGATCTCGCCTTCATCCGGCACAATCTCCGTTTTGCGGGGAGTCGCATGCTTTTCTTTGATCGCTTGAAGCTCTTGCTTGATGATCGCCATCACCCGCGACTCCTTCGCCAGGATGTCCAGCAGGTCCTTGATCACTTCAAGCAGCGCCTTGTACTCCTTGTCGATCTTGTCGATTTCAAGACCCGTCAATTGATAAAGACGTAAATCCAGGATCGCATCCACCTGCCGCTCCGTGAGCGCATAGCGTCCTCCCACCAACCGCCCTTCCCGCCGGACCAAAACGCCCCACTGCTCCACCTGCTCGCGCGACCACTCAAACGCCAGCAACTTGATTTTCGCCTCGTCGCGCGTTTTGCTGGAGCGGATGATGTGAATGAATTCATCAAGGTTCGACAACGCGATGAT
The DNA here is from genome assembly GCA_036274115.1 of Verrucomicrobiia bacterium. Lineage (GTDB taxonomy): Bacteria > Verrucomicrobiota > Verrucomicrobiia > Limisphaerales > JADLHS01 > JADLHS01. The sequence goes on along the minus strand of DASUGI010000046.1, from coordinate 7,109 downwards.
GTAGCCTTCGAGCAACTCCGCGCGCTCCTCCGCCTTCTTCAACTCGTAACGCGTCCGGCGCAGCACCACCTCGCGACGATGCTCGATGTAGCACTGGATGATCTCCTTGAGATTAAGCGTCTTCGGGCGCCCATGATCAATCGCCAACGAATTCACGCTGAATGAAATCTCGAACTGCGTGTGCCGATACAGGTTCGCAATGACGACCTTCGGAATGCCTTCGCGCTTGAGTTCGATCACGAGCCGGCAATGCTCGTCCGACTCGTTCCGCATGGCCGAAATGTCCGTGATGACCTTCTCGTTGACCAGGTTCGCGATCTGTTCCTCCAGACCCGCGCGATTGACGTTGAAGGGAATTTCCGTGATGACCAGTTGCTCGCGGTTGCCCTTCATCTCCTCCACGCCAACCCGGCCCCGCAATTTCACGCTCCCCTTGCCCGTCGTGAAATAATTTTTGATACCTTCGACACCACAAATGATTCCACCCGTCGGAAAATCCGGGCCCTTGATAAACTTCATCAACTCCGGAATGGTGATGCCCGGTTTATCAATCTGGGCGCAAATGCCGTCGATCACTTCGCCGAGATTGTGCGGCGGCATGTTGGTCGCCATACCGACCGCAATGCCCGTGCCGCCATTGACCAGCAGGTTGGGAAATGCCGCGGGGAAGACCGTGGGCTCGGTGAGACGCTCGTCGTAGTTGGGAACGAAATCCACTGTATCCTTGTCCATGTCGGACATCAGCGCCGCACCAAGATGCGTGAGCCGCGCCTCGGTGTAACGCATGGCTGCGGGGGGATCGTTCTCGACCGAACCAAAGTTCCCCTTCCCATCCACCAGCTTCTCCCGCATCGCCCACGGCTGCGCCATGTGAACGAGCGTCGGATAAATCACCGCTTCGCCGTGCGGGTGATAGTTACCCGAAGTGTCACCGCAAATCTTGGCGCACTTGATATGCTTGCGCCCCGGGAACAGCGACAGGTTCTCCATCGCATACAGAATGCGCCGCTGCGAAGGCTTCAGCCCGTCGCGCACATCGGGCAGCGCGCGCGAGATGATCACCGACATCGAGTAATCCAGGAACGAGTTCTTGATCTCGTCCGCAACGTTGATCTTCTGGATTTTCTCGCCCTGCGAGTAAGCGCCACCGGGCGGCTTCTCCTGCGGCGGCTGATTGGATTCGTTTTCGTCTGGCATTGGTAAAATCTAATTCGCGGCAGTCACGTCTTCCGGCTTCGCTGGCAAAAGCGCGATACCCAGTTGCGCGCACGCCGCGCGCATCCGGCGATCCGTGGTTGCCAAAGTTTTGTTGTGATGCAAATCGCACGTCGCCACGTGCAGTGCATCCAATGTGCGCAATGGAATTCGCGGATGACACGCGAGTTGAATCGCTCGCGCACGGTCCAGCACACGACGGTTCAGCGGATGCAATAAGATCAATTCATCGTCCACCATCGAGAAAAATCTCTCCATCGCCCGAACGCGCTCCTCCGCCATAATCTGGTTGTCTCGTTCTTTGAAAAGCAACGCGCCACAAACCTCTGTCAGGGCCAGTTCCGTTGTGTCGAAGCTGTGCCCTGACAGACTACGTGCGAACCAATCGCTGTCGGGTTCGCGGACGAGCAGTTTCACGATGATGGCGGAGTCCAGATACATTTCACCATTCACCACGCGTCCAATCCACAGCCTCCTCGGCCGACCCTCGGTGAATCGGCTGCTTGGAAAGGTATTCGCCCATCCCTTGGAAAACCTTCCGTGGCTTGGCCGATTCCGCCTTGACCAGCTTGGCCTTCGGCTCACCATCGCTCGTGATGGTTAACTCGTGTCCCGCCGCGACCCACTCCAGAAGCGCGGACAGATGTGCCTTCGCGTCACGAACCGTAACTACGCGTCCCCATTCTGCCACCGCCGCGTCGCGCAGCACGGCTGGCTCGGAACGCTTCGATGACTTGTATGTGATTGCCTTCTTCTCTTTCACGCACTTAATGTAGTCACATGAGACCACATTCGTCAATATTTCTTTATAAAGTCCTAAACATCAAGATTCCGCACGTTCAGCGCGTTGTCTTCGATGAATTGGCGGCGTGGTTCGACTTCATCCCCCATGAGCTTCACAAACATCTCCTCCGCCTCGACCGCGTCGGTGAGGTCAATGCGCAGCAGTTTGCGCTTGGCCGGGTTCATGGTCGTTTCGAACAACTCCTTCGCGTCCATTTCACCCAAACCTTTAAAGCGGTACATCTGGATGCCCTTTTTGCCGACGGCTTTCACCGCAGAAAGAATTTCCGGAATCGAGAACAGCGGCGTGACCGTCGCCCGCTCGCCTTCGCCCTCAGTCAGTTCAAAGAGAGGTTTGTCCTGGGCGGCATAGTGCTCGATGTTCAAACCCTTCTTGCTCAATTTACCAAGCAAGTCGGCGATGGCCTTGCTTTCCAGGTGCAGATCGGAAACCCTTGCGCGGCGTGTCGGACCGTCCTTTTTCTTCTCAATGATTTCCGTTTCACCACCAAACAAGTCGTTGTTCTCGCCTTTAAACGCATCGACTTCATCACTCGTGAGAAAGTAGTGCACCGTCTCGTCGTTGCCATCGCGCACCTTGATCATGAATAGGGGCAGCGTCCCGTCCTTCGCGCGCTTCTCGACATAATCAGCAAAATCACCGCCCAGCCGTTTGATGTAGGTGGCGTGCTTGTCCAGGGATTCGAGCAACGTCAAAATCTCCTCCAGTTGCTTTGGATTGAATTCCTTTCCATCCGCAAGATTCTTCAGCTTCACTTCCTCAACGCCGTTCTGCAGTAAAATGCGATTCAACTCCGCATCGTCGTCAATGTAATCGGTTTTCTTTTTGCGCGTGATGCTGTAAAGCGGCGGTTGCGCGATGTAAACAAAGCCCTGTTTGACTAGCTGCGGCATCTGGCGATAGAAGAACGTCAACAGCAACGTCCGGATGTGCGAGCCGTCCACGTCGGCATCGGTCATGATGATGATCTTGTGGTAGCGCAGCTTCTCAATGTTAAACGCACCTTCGCCCTCGCCATCGCCGATACCCGTGCCAATGGCCGTAATCATCGTCCGGATTTCATTATTCTGAAGCACCTTGTCCAGACGCGCCTTCTCCACGTTGATGAGCTTGCCGCGGATCGGGAGAATCGCCTGAAACTTCCGGTCGCGCCCCTGCTTCGCCGAGCCACCTGCGGAATCACCTTCGACGATATAAAGCTCCGTGTTTTCCGGATCCCGATCGGAACAATCCGCCAGCTTGCCCGGCAAACCGCCGCCGGTGAGCGCAGATTTACGAACCGCCTCACGCGCCTTGCGCGCGGCTTCACGAGCACGGGCGGCGTTGAGACCTTTATCCACAATGCGTTTGGCAATCGGCGGATTGGCATCGAAGTAAGCCATCAACCCTTCGTAGGTTACCGAACCCGTGATACGCTCCACTTCGGGCGAGAGCAGTTTCACCTTGGTCTGCGATTCAAATTTCGGATCGCTGTGCTTTACCGAGATCACCGCCGTCAAACCCTCGCGCACATCGTCACCGGTGATTTGCGGGTCTTTCTCCTTCAGCAACTCATTGGACTTCGCGTATTGATTGATCGCCCGCGTCAACGCACTGCGGAAACCAGAAAGATGAGCGCCTCCATCCGGATTGTGAATCGTATTCGTGTAACACAACACCTGATCGTTGTAGCTGTCATTGTACTGCATCACCACCTCGATGTGGACCTCGATGCTTTTGTCGTCGAGTTTCTCGGACGTTTCCTTGCGAAACGCAATCGGCTTCGGATGCAGCGGCTCCTTGTTCTTGTTGAGCTGTTTGACGAACTCCTCAACCCCATTCTTGTAGTAAAATCGCTCGGGCTCAGCCGTCGTGTTGCGTTCGTCGGTGAAGATAATTTCCAGACCTGAATTCAAGAACGCCAACTCGCGCAAGCGCTGCGCGATCATGTCCGCCTTGAACGTAATGGTTTCACGAAAGATTTCCGCATCCGGCATGAAGGTGATGAGCGTGCCCGTCCCTTTGGCTTTGCCAATCACTTCAAGCTTCTTAACCGTTTTACCGCGCTCAAACTCCATGGAGTGAACCTGGCCATCGCGCGAAACCTCGACTTCAAACCATTCACTCACTGCATTCACACACTTCGCGCCGACACCGTGTGTGCCCCCGGAAAACTTGTAGCCGCCTTGCCCATATTTGCCACCCGAGTGCAAAGTGGTCAGCACCAGCTCTACACCCGGCAAACCTGATTCCTTATTAATGTCCACCGGAATGCCGCGACCATTGTCCCGGATGGAGATCGAACCATCCACGTGGATGGTCACTTCGATCCTGGAACAATGCCCGGCGAGGTGTTCGTCCACCGAATTGTCCAGCACTTCGCTCACGCAATGGTGCAGCGCGCGCTCGTCCGTGCCGCCGATATACATGCCCGGCTTTTTGCGCACCGCCTCCAGCCCCTTCAATTGGGACAGCTTGGAGGCATCATAGGTCTGCTCCACAGCGGGGCTCGCTGCGACGGTTTCTTCGATTGTTGTCTCGCTCACTTCCGACATAAAAATCACTTGAAAAATGGGCGCTCAAACCCACTCGCGGTTAGCTTGATAATCATAGAAAAATTGCACCAAACTCACAATCCTTATTTCGGGTTTTTTGGGAATGAAAACACCATTTGTTGGGGCGGTTTTGGCTTGCCAACCAGATATGTTGTAGAACCGGCAACGACACCAAAAGTCGGCAAACGGACGTTTATCGCCGGCTCAAGACTTGATATCCCTCACATGAAACGCCGTAGCGCCGAGGATAAAAACGGACGCGCAAGCCGCCAGCAGCAGCGTCTCCGACTCGAAGATTTGCGCCCACGGAATCGGGTCGCTAAACACGAGCAGCCAGCATTTGAAATGATGCGTAATGAACCAATTCTCGTAGCGATCGAAGAACGGAATCCCTTCCATCACCAGGTTCACAAAAAGATAAGACAGCGCCAGAATGGTTGCCGCTGCGGGCTTCATGTTGAAACACGAGAACATGAAGGCAATCGAAAGCACCGCACTCGCATTCACCGCTAAAAACAGGTGCGCCAACAAAAAGCGCGCCGAGCCAACGTCGGCGGGCAAAACACTGAAGGCCTGCCCCGGAATAAAGACAAACAGGCCTTTCCACGGAAAAAGCAAACTGGCCAGTCCAACCGCCATTACCCCAAGGGCCAGCACGAGCACCACGGCAAAAATGATTCCGGCAATCCATTTCACCAGCAGCAACCGCACCCGCGAAATCGGTCGCGACAAAATCATCCGCAACGTTCCATCCTCCGTTTCCTTGGCAACCATGTCTCCACCCACCAGCGAAACGTAAAGGGGCATCAAGAGGATAATCTGCGGCATCAACATCACGAGCGCGACGGTAAGCGCGGAGATGAACTCCATCGGGATGTAACCGTTGCCCGAGAGCATCCGTTCCATGTCGCTCTGCCAGCGCGTGAGCTTGAACGCCATCAACATCAGGGTCTGTGCGAAGATGAACGCGCCAAACCCAATGTAAGTGCGCTTCTTCCCGAAAAGCTTCCAGAGCTCGTTTTTGAGTTGAGCGAAAAACATGTTCAATTACTTCCCGGCACTGGCGGCGGTTTCTTCACGATCGAGAGATAAAAATCCTCCAATGTCTGATCCTGCTGCCAAATCCCTTCCACTGCCACGCCCGCATTAACCAATGCAGACACTACCTCGGTGGTTGTTCGCCCATCCTTAAGCGAAATGTATTTCCCATCCACTGTCCCGCAGATCAATCCACGTTCATTCAACAACTTCGTCGCCGCGGCAAAATCCGGAGTTTTCAGCATCACCCGCCCGCGCGCCGCCTTCACATCCGCAATTAACCCTTCAAAGACCTTGCGCCCCTTGTTCAAAACCGCAATGCGCGTGCAAAGCTGTTCGACTTCACTCAGCAAGTGAGAGGAAAGCAGAATCGTCAGCCCCAGTTCACGATGCAGCCGCACAATCGTCTCGCGCATCTCCGCGATACCTTCGGGGTCGAGCCCGCTGCCCGGCTCATCGAGAATCAACAACTCTGGTTGCGGCAACAGCGCCTGCGCCAGCGCCAGCCTCGCGCGCATGCCATGCGAATAGGTCTTCACTTTCGACATCTCGCGCCCCGTCAAGCCCACCCAATCCACCACTTCGCGAATTCGCTCTTTTGAAGTTGGCGCGGTGTAGTGGCTGAGGATTTCCAGATTCCGCCAGCCGCTCAGGTAATCGTAGAACGCCGGCGCTTCGAAAATCGCGCCGACCTTGTGCAGCGCTCGCGCTCGATGCGCCGTGACGTCATGCCCGCACAAACGCACTTCCCCACTCGTCGGCCAAACCTGTCCCAACATCATGCCGATCGCCGTGCTTTTGCCCGCACCATTGTGACCGAGCAAGCCAAACACCTCGCCACGCGGAACGCTCAACGTCAAATCGCTCACGGCAACGCGTGAGCCGAATTTCTTGTGAACATTGCGCAGCTCAATCATGGTTTCTTCTCGATTGTGCCTTCGATGGCCAGCAGGTTCTTGATATGGCCGTCGGCGTAAAGATAATTCACTTCCTTACCCTTCCCGCGTCCCTTGTGAAATTTGTTCTCCTTGTCAAAAAAAACCGGGATTGCGTGGGCTTCAAACCGCATTCCTAACGCTGACAGATCGTCGGCGCGTTGTCCGTTCAGCAACACGTTCCATGAATAACTAGAACCGGTCTGTTCAAAAATCTCGTATTTGTCCGATGGACAGCGCAGCACATTGGTATTTCCGAGTTCGCCCTGGAGAACGACCTCAACACTTGCTTGCGCGTTGGTTGGCGGTTGGTTGGTATCCATCTCGACCAGCTTGTCATACATTGTTGGCAAGCGCTGATTGTTTGCGTCCACGTAAAGTTGTAGCGCAATGCCAATCTGCCGCAAGTTGCTGATGCACGCCGCGCCCTTCGCCGCCTCCTTGGAACGCGTCACCGGCCCGAGAATCAACGCCGCGAGAATCGCAATGATCGCAATCACCACCAACAGTTCAATCAAGGTGAACGCAGCGACTCGCCAACCCACCGCAAACGCCATTTCGACTCGCGGCGAACGATTCTCC
>DASUGI010000045.1:0-13992 GCA_036274115.1 Verrucomicrobiia bacterium | reverse complement strand
GACCGGACGGCCGTGCCATTCATCGGGCGGACTGTACATCACCACGCTGCGAGGACGTAAAACGACCAGGCCACCGCTGTTTCCGATCCAGAGATTATGTTCACGATCTTCCACAAAGCAGCGAATCCAATCTTGAGGGAGACCGTTGGTGCGGTTGAGATTCATCCAGCCGAAGGTCGGCGAGCGAATAAACAAACCGCGTTCAAGGGTGCCCACCAGCAGATATCCATTCGAAGACTCCATCATCGACATCACGAACGCGTTGGTCCAGGGATAGGGTCCTAGATCTTCCTGCCACGCCCCGGCGGCCCAGCGACGAACCCGGCCATCGCCAGGAATCCAAAGCCCTCCCTTTTGAGCTGGCGTGACGCAGGCGTAGTACGGGCGCGGCTCGGAACTGGGGAACTCCATCCGTTGGATGCCCTCAGGAGTGATTGCGGCCACATAACCATTGCGAACCATCAGCAATCGTTGCTGGCCATCCGCAACGAGCTGGGGAACGAGGGACGGGAATTCGGCCATCTCGGGAGGTGGTTTCAACACGAGTCCATCCCGGATGCGCTGGGCTTCGCCACGAATGTTGAGCATCCAGAGATCGCCCCGCATGTCCGCCCCGATTCCGGCAATCATCCCCGGGGTCCATTTGCCGAGGATTTTTTCCGGATAAAATCTCCCCTTGGAATATCGGGTTAAATCTCCGGTGTCATGGCCAGCCCAAATATCTCCCTTGGCATCTTCGAAGAGGCTGGTGATACGGCTGTTTGGTAATCCTTCAGCGGTGGCGGAATCGAAAACCCTGAATCGGTCACCGTCGAATTGAGCAATCCCACTGTAGGTGGCCGCCCAAATGTAACCGTGGCGGGTTTGCAGCAGGGCGGTAACGCTATTCTGGGGCATCCCGTGCTCGGTCATCCAGGTTTCGATGGCAAACTCAGTCGCGGCATCATTCGCAGCGAGGCTGGGGTGAGCGCTTAAAGCCGTAACGAGAACGACCCATGCGAACAGGGAGCTGGATAGCCTTTGGCAATACATCACGTTGGCTTTGTCGCTTACTATCCGAAATGACGCGGCATATCAAGCCAAGTCGACCACACTGAGCGACGGCCACAGACTGCGGAAGTTCGAGCGAAGGAAGGATGAAACACCCGCTTGCGGCGCAACCTCACTGCTGCCAACAGGGCAAGCTCTCTGGAATCATCTTGGAGCTGACGAGTGTTCGGCCAGCCATTGAGTGTCCACGTTATTGGGGCTGGTTCCGGCGGTCAGGCTATTGGGAATGTTTTTAACGGGCGGCTTGGTGCGGTTGTCCCGCCATTTGTGGATTTCCGAATGACCGTCGGCGAAGGCAATTCCGCCGGCGCCATTGTGATAGCTGGCGGGATAATCCACGAGGTAATCCGGCACGGCGGGGGTGGCCATCATGGAGTCGTTGATGCTATCCGTGTGTTCGTCCATCAATACCCAAAGGTCGGCGGGCGTCGGTCGAGTGATGTCTCCCATTTTGCCGTAGGTGCGCCACGCTGTCTGGGCTTCATTGTAGGCGGCGCCGGGCAGCCAGGCCCCGTGCATCGGCGCAGAACCGCGCAGCGCCGGAGCAACACTGTACCATCGCGTACCGACGGCTGAGTTCATGGACATGCTCCGCACCATGTCAGACTTGTCCCCGCAATCTTTGAAGACTTCGAACTTCTTCAAATAACGCCACAATTGCGAAAGGTTTTCGTTCATCAAATGCGCATGGTTGGTGCGATCCACAGCCACGATCATTGAGCCGGGCGCCCAATTGCGTCCGGGAGGCAGGTTGGCGGGAATCGAAACCGACGCCACGGTATTCATCCAGGGGAAATCATTTGCCGGCAGGAAATCGTTGAAATCACCCGAATACATATTCCAGGCAATCATGATTTGCTTGGTGTTGTTCATGCAATGGATGCCGCAGGCTTTGGCCTTGGCCTTGGCCAGGGCCGGCAACAGCATCGCCGCGAGGATAGCAATGATTGCGATGACAACGAGCAGTTCAATCAGGGTAAATCCAGCGCGACCGGTGGACTTCAAGCTTGCAGACCGGCCCAAACCATCGTGTTGGTCAGTATGGTTCATGGGGTGTGTTGCTGGGAAAACGTAGCAGTTTCCGCTTGTATCGCATGTCGTCTAAATCAATTACAGATGCGCCCGATTGGAATAAGCTCGGGCGTAGTGTTGCCGCGGACTCGCAATAAAAAAAGCGCCGGTCCCAAGGACCGGCGCTGATATCAGTTGGCAAACTCAGGGGGTATTCGTCCCGATCAGTTTGAAGTAAACCTGGTTCGGGAAGTTTGCGAGGAAGTTGGTGTCAATAAATGTCCCCGTGCGGGCCCCGAGGTCGAGAACCGGCAGTCCGGAATCAACCCAGCCGGTCGTCACGTCTGAGGAACTTGCGATAAAGGAGAAAAACCCATCGGGCTTGTTCCAGCTGAGCCAGAACGCGCCGTCCTGGTCCACCACCTTATACGCGGTTTCGTCAGGTGCCTGGAAGGCCGGAATCCAATTGTTGAAATCAATATCAGGACCAAGGAATGTGTCGTCGACCACTACGGTATTTCCATTCTCGACCTTCAGCCTGGAATAAACGCCGCGGTTTCCGATATTGTCCGCACCGCCCGGCTGGAATCCGAAGTACGTCGTCATGCTGGGCGTAAGGGTCTGAAAGAAGGCGGCAGCCTCAGCGCCCATATCGACCGTCAGGCTGACTCCACTTGGGCCTTTTAACGTGCAGAAGCTATTGTTTGTGAACGTGGCGCTCCATGTTCCCAGCACACCGCGGGGATCTGTGAGTGTGCCGAGGGCGCCGACTCCGTACAGAACGCCATTGGCGGCCGGGGCATTGGTCTTGAAACGGAAGAGGCACGTGCCCTCGTTATTTGCGTTCAGCGATGTTTCAATCACGATGCAATTGGGGGCGTCCCAATCGGGCGTATCACTGCCATTGCCATCGGGCGCTAAAAAGAGCGTGGCAAAGAACCCGGGTGCTTGCGTGCGCGGGGGGAACTCGGCAATGGTCCAGGAATAGGTGACCGGGTCAGGGTTGCCATACCATTGGATGGCATCGGCGGGAATGGAACGCACGGATTCACGTTGATACTGCTGGCCGGGTTGCGCCGCGGTGATATTCAGGCCTTTCGTGGCCGGTGTGAATCTGAGGGTTGGTTTGAGAACTGGCGGGACCGGGTTGGTGCCAAACCTGATATTGTCGATATAAAACACGGAAGTCTTGCCCACCAGATTGGTGGCCCCTGCGTTGGAATTGCTCCGCCACTTTTTAAAGATCAAGCCAGGAATACTTGGCCAGGCAGGATTAATGGGAATGTTAACATGTTCCCAAGTACCATTTCCGGCGAGGCGCGGTTGGTCGGCATTGGGAACCCAGGTTTGTCCCCAGGAAGGACCTGCGACTCCAATGCCGAAGCCATTGGGATCGCCCCCGTTTTGGCCATCCTGATGGTCCACGATATCTGCGGTCGAAGCAGTGGTATCCCAAAGAATGTCCATTTCAATGTTGGTGAAGCTGAGTGTTGGCACCGTAATGGCACCATTATAAGTGCCCTCGCCGGATAACGACATGCCGATCGAATACTGAAAGTCGTTGGCTCCGCCCGTCTCGGCTGGCCACGTCACAGAAATTTTCAAAGAGCCGGACTCCGGGTCATCGGCTACGTCGTTGGTCGCCCATTCCCGAACCGTGGTACAGCCGCCCCACCATTGCCAGGTAGCGACGGATGCATTGGTGTACCAAATGGAATTAGTCCCGAAGTCGATCAGGATATTCTGCGCACGTGCAGTGAACAAGGAAGTCGCGAGCGCTGTACCGACAAGCAATGAACGGAGGCATTGCCGGAAGTTCTGGTTTAGTTTCATGTTAGGCCTTTAGTGTGGGTTGGTCGAAATCCACAGTCGGTTCTGGTCAACGCAACTCAATTGCCGGCGTGCATCTCAACGCCGTACCCGAACTTGCCGACGCAAAACGGGCATCGCAGGCTGGGCAGCCCCAAACTGGTGGAATCATGTTGCGAGGATACCAATGCACCATTCGAGGAACACGTCATTAAAAGTAATGACAGGCAGATATTTGGATTGACCCGGTGACGCGAAGTTGCTCAAGGAATGTTAATTCTCGTCGAAACCCTTGAAACGTTGCTCAATCGAGCGGTGTCAGCGTCCACATACCCTTTGGAGCATCTGTGGTGGCAGTGGGCCCGCTACCGATGGTGTCCTTGGGCCGTAAGGTTTCTACGTGGCTGTCATGGAAGAGATAATTGAATCGTTGCGAGTGCAGGCCGAACGAAACGCCGCCGTAAGCGTATGTGGATGAAGCGATTTGCACCCAATTCTGGTCAAAGCCTCCCGTACCAGTGATGGCGGCACAGCCCGAGGGCCAATCGTTGCCTGCCATGTTTCGACCGTTCGCCAGCTCGACGAGTTGAATGGTTCGGGCAGGATCTCTCACCATGGAGTTTTTGTAACCGGGCGGATCCCAAAGCGGTAGCGATTGATCGGAGCCGCCATTGGGCCCGCGAATATACACGCCCACACCACGAACCGGATTCAGCATGGGACCGGGATAATTCACAATGTTGGCGCCGTTGACCGCATAGGAACGACGCGCCGCAAAGTTTTTGATCCAATCCCCCCCAAAGTAATCAATGCTCAGTTCAATTTTGTCTGCCGGACACTTTAATACCTTGGGAACAAAGCTCGGGTCCGTCGTGGACCCGGTAACTCCGTACTCCAGGTCCGAATCCGGAGCTGTGCCACCGATATACCGGTGAAGATAATCGTCCCAGGACAACTGGTACGTGTAGTCGCCCGTCCGATACACCGCTGGACAATTCTTGTCCTCGTGATCGTTCAAGTAGTAGTTAAATCCCAGCCCCATCTGGCGCATGTTGGATAAGCACTTCGTCCGCTGAGCTTTTGCTTTTGCCTTCGACAAAGCCGGCAACAACATCGCCGCCAGAATGGCAATAATGGCAATGACCACCAGCAGTTCGATTAAAGTAAAACCGCGGCGCAACCATCGACCCCGGTGTTGGCCAGCGCCGTAATCGTCGCCAATGTTCTTTATGGATTTCACCGTCAGTGCCTTATTGGTTCACCACTATCACCTGCGCGCGATCCGTATCAATCGCGTACTTCTTTCCGGTGGGGGCCGGTGGAACGGCCTGAATATAGCCAGCAGTTACCAAATCTTCCACACTTTGTGGGAGCTTCCGTTTCTCAATCGAGTAACGACGGACTTGCTTGGTCAGCTCGGCAAGCTCGGGACTGTCGCTGGTATTTGCCTGGGCCGTGTCGCCTTGCTTGCTGCAGGCGGGAAACCAAACACAGGCCGCGAGTAAAAGCGCGGAAATCCTGCAATACAGCTGCTTGCGTTTCATCGGGGTCTTTCGGCCATAAAGCTAGTGCGTCACCGATTTGTGAACACGTCGTTAAAACAGACGACGCCAGACCGCAGCCAGTATCGGCCTCATTCGTTGTGCGGAATCTGGATGGTGCTCTCGCCGACGAACTCCCGAAGCACCGCGTCGCCGGGAATAATGTTCTTGTCCGAAACCTGCTCCCGGCTCAGCCCATGAACCGAATCCAGCAGTGCTTTGACGCGGTCATAACGGATTTTGGCATCGAGAAACCCGGCGTAATCGCGGAAGTCATCCTCACTGGGCAGCAAACTGTCCTCACCTTCAAAGAACGGCTTGAGCGCCGGCAGATCAAAAGGAAACCCGCCATTGACGCTGTGGTCCGCCGTTCCCATGAGCGGAATGATGCTGAAGAGTTCCCCGGAACGGACATAGTGCCAGTGCAGAATGGTTCGCAACGCACTGTGATTCCGATGGCGCGCGTCGCGCATCATGCGACGAAGCAGCCGCACATCCGCAAACTTGGTGAGCCGCTTGGTTTTCCCGTCGCCCTCGAACAGGATGTTCTGCGTCTCGATGTACAATCGAAACTGCATGCTGGGATCGATGCCTTCGGTCATCGGGGGATAAAAGCCATGCAAACAATCCAGCAGCAGAATCTGGTCGGGCTCGAGCTTCACGGGCTTGCTCGCGGTGCGACGGCCTTCCTTGAAACTGTAAACGGGCTTTTCAATGATGTGGCCTTCCAGCAATTGCCGGAGGTGCTGGTTCAACAATTGAATGTCCAGCGCCTCGGGCGTTTCGTAGTTCCGATCGTTGATCCAGTCGGTAGGATGCTCGACCAACGACCAGAAATAGTCGTCGAGATTCAGCATCAGGAAGCGCAGCCCGCGCTTTTCCAGTCGGTGCATCAGCTTGACGGTCGTCGTGGTTTTGCCGGAAGAACTCGGGCCGCTCACCCAGATCATGCGCAACTTGTCGCCGCCGCGAAAACGATCCATCACTTTCTGCGCGGCTTCATCCAGCGACTGTTCATAAAGCGCCAGTGAATCGGCAACGACCTTCCTGATTTTACCTGACCGCACCGTCTCGTTGAGCGCCTCGACGTGGTGCACGTGATGTTTCCGACACCAGGCAAGCGTATGCTTCATCCGCTCCTGCGGAAACCCATTGCCCACGAACGTGGCGGGCGTGACCGCGCCTTCCCGCAACCAATGGCGCCCCCAGCGATAACATTCGTACGCGTCGGCGGTATTTTGAAAGCCATAACTCCGCAGGGCGTGGAGCACGCCATCCTGGATGGTTTCGATCGTCGGCGGAAAGTTGGCGATGTGATGATGCGCCTCGGCATTGAGCGAAACCACGACGGCATCGGCCAGAAACGCGGCCAGCCGTTCATCGCTGCCGCAGGCGTCAAAAACCATTCCATTGATGTCCGGCAGATGATCGAGTTGAAAACCGCCGATGGAAGTGGCCGCTCGAAGAATCGCCCTGGCAATGCGCCCTTCGTCAAATCGCACCAACGCTCGATTGCGTTTCTGAACCTTGACGATGCGGTTCTGAACGGGCATGGGCGGATCATACACGACCCGGGGTTGGTGACAATGCCGCAAGAACCCGACGCGGTTAAAGGTTCAATTTCCCACAGTTACTCGATATGCCGCCACCGCCTGTTCCCATTGATTCCGCTCTTCCACCGGGATGTCGTTCAACTTCCCGAGGGCTCCGTAAGCCTGCAGCAACGACTCAGCATGCAACCCTGCATACGTCACATTTGGATCGATGATGCTTCGCTCCATGATTTCCTCGAGGGTGCGCTGCGTGTAAACCGGTTTGTCAGCCGCCGTGGACTTGGTGCCGTATTGACCAAGGTTCGACGCGAATATGCCCGCAGCGCTGAACGGGAGAAAATCTTCATAGCGCAAGCCTTCCACCTGCAAATAACCGTGTCGGACCAGTTCGCCCAAATCCGTGCTATGAATCGCTTGCCGCCGGCCCGCCTCCACTCCCTTCGCGGTAGCGGTGTAACGTCCGTAAACCAAACCCTGTTCCAGCAGTCCGCCGAGTGTTTTTGGAAACGACGCAAAACAACTCGCGTACACCTGCTGGTAGGCTGCGTAATCGCGCTTGATCAAATCAGGGTCCGCCCCGCGAAGTTTTTCCGCTTGCGCCAGGCACTCGTCGTAGCGCGCGCGCCCCTTCGGCGTCGTGGCGTAGAATCGTTGCTCAATCTCCCCGAAGCGCGCGGTGTGCGTCGTATCAATGACACTTCCGTCGGCTTCCTGAAATCGGACCGGCTCCGTCAACGCTTTGTAGGAATCCTGGCGCAGGAGCACCGGCGTGTCGGCCGGTGGACCTTCGGTGAAATCCTTGAAGCCCGAATGCTTCAGCTTGTTCAACGCCAACTCGGGCTGTTGGAGCCGGAGCAACAATGCCTGGACCAGTGCCGTCACCTTTGATTCGGGGATTGTCTGAATCGAGTAGCGGGCGATCTCCTCCGCGCTCAGGTGCCTGAAATGCAGCTTCAGGTAATCCGGATCCGCAAAGCCCCACAGAAACTCCAATACATGGCGGGCACGTTCGGCAAAGACCTCAGCGGACAGTTCTGCCAGGCAGAACTTCATCGCCGTTGTGTAGAGATCCATGCAAAAGGTATTCGGCGTGAGGTGATTCAAGTGATGCGCCTCAAAACACGCAATGTCCGCCGCAATCTTGAACCCAGCCTTCGACAATTCCTGATACAAACGATGATCCCGCGCCTTGCCGGTCCATTTGAAAATGCGGGTCGTACCCTCACGAATTAATGCGTTCGCATCGTCCCACGTGAGTCCACCTTCGCGTTCGCTCTTCAAGGTTAACTCCTTGGCACGGGCGGAGAATACTTCCCGTGGCGCGAGCAGAGCTTCGATGCGCCGCTTCGTGTCCGGGTCAAAATAGTCCGTCATCAACAAGGACGTGAAGACGCGATGCTCGGGATGGAGCGGCGAACGAAACGCGGTGGCGATCACCGGCTGGCTCTTGCCGCCCAGATTGGTCATGTCATAGAAGTTGTGCGGCAGCAGGCCGAACGCGGCGAAGTATTTTGCAATCCAGCGATACTCCTCCGGCTTGCCAATCCGGATGGCGCCATGGCGTTCGCCGCTGGTTTTCTCGAGCTGCGCTTCGGAGATTTCAAACCCGCGGTACTTCTGGCGGAGCAGGGCACAGACGGCTTGATTGCAAGCCTTGTTGACCAGCAGCGATTTGTCGTAGAGCGGCACTTCTTTGCCGAACATCTTCGAAAGCTCCGCGAACAGGAGATTTTGCATCTCGGTTTTGTTGGCGAAGCTGGCGCTCATGATCCCAATCTATCCGGGAAGCCGGTTAGCTGCCGAACTTTATGTTTTGCGCCAGCGGCAAATCGCGCCCGTAATTGATGGTCGCGGTCTGCCGGCGCATGTAGAGCTTCCAGGAATCACTGCCGCTCTCGCGCCCGCCGCCGGTTTCTTTTTCGCCGCCAAATGCACCGCCGATTTCCGCACCGCTCGTGCCGATGTTCACATTCGCAATGCCGCAATCGCTGCCGCGCATGGAGAGAAATAGCTCGGCCTCGCGAACGTCATTCGTGAAAATCGCCGAACTCAACCCCTGTGGAACTTCGTTGTGATAAGCGATGGCGTCGTCAAACCTTTTGTAGTCGATGACATAGAGTATCGGAGCAAACGTCTCTTCATGGACGATTTTCATGTCGTGCCGCGCTGCAACGATGCAGGGGCGCACATAACAACCACCGGGGAATTTCGGCCCGACCAGCTTTTCGCCGCCAAACAGGACCTTTCCGCCCTGGGCCGCCGCCTTTTCCAGCGCCGCTTGCATGTCCACGACGGCCTGCGTGTTGATCAGCGGGCCCATCAACGTGCCGGGCTGGGCGGGATTGCCGATGGCCACTTGTTCGTAGGCTTTGACCAGCCGCTTCACCAGCGTCTCGCGAATCGATTCGTGAACGATGATGCGGCGTGTGGTGGTGCAGCGTTGCCCCGCCGTGCCGACCGCGCCAAACAGAATCGCCCGGACGGCCAGGTCCATGTCCGCGCTCGGCGCAACGATAATCGCATTGTTGCCGCCGAGTTCGAGGATGGTTTTGCCAAAGCGTCGCCCGACCGATTCGGCCACGCGCACGCCCATTTTGCACGAGCCCGTCGCCGAGATGAGCGGCACCCGTTTGTCGTCCAGTAGCTTTTGGCCAACCGTGGCGCCGTCGCCGATGACCAAAGTGAAGATGGCGGGATCGACGTCGTTCGCGCGACAGACGCGCTCGGCAATCTTGATGGTGGCAATCGCGGTGAGTGGTGTGAGGCTGGAGGGCTTCCAAACCGTGGAATCACCACAAACCGCAGCCAGCGCGGTGTTCCAGGCCCACACGGCGACGGGAAAGTTGAACGCCGTGATGACGCCAACGACCCCGAGCGGATGCCACTGTTCCATCATGCGATGATCCGGACGTTCGCTGGCGATCGTGAGACCATAGAGCTGGCGCGAGAGACCGGTTGCGAAGTCGCAGATATCGATCATCTCCTGCACTTCGCCCTGGCCCTCGGCGACAATCTTTCCGGCCTCGAGTGTCACCAACATGCCCAGGTCTTCCTTGGCGTCGCGCAACGCATTGCCAAGCTGGCGGATGATCTCACCGCGCTTGGGGGCGGGGACGGATTTCCAGTTCTCGAACGCCGCCCCCGCCCGCTGCAGGGCGTGTTCGTATTCTTGCGGTGTGGCCGTCCGAACTTCTGCCAGCAAGTTCCCGTCGTTGGGGGAGTGACTCTGGAGAATCTTGCCCGAACCGGTCCATTCACCGTCGAAGACGCCGAGGTTGAGAGCTTTCAGCCCGAGCGCTTTCAGCGTTTTGGCAACCGTAGCTGATTGATTTGATTTGTTTAAAAGTTTTCTGGCCATAGATCAAAGTGTGTCTGCGTTGGGCATTTGAAAGTGGCGGCATCCCTGGTTGCCCTGGAAGGCGGCATCCCTGCCGCCCGGAACAAACTCTGCCGCCATTGTGACTCCCAAAAAATCCCAGGTGGCCTGCCAGTTCGCCGTCTCGCCGTCTCCCTGCCGCCGGGCAGGATGCCTGACCGCCACTTTCGCGCCCGAGCTAAACATTCAATTTCCGGCACTCCTTGTCCATGATTTCCAGCGATTCCTCGACGACGTCATCGGGCACATCGAGAACGGGACGCAAGCGGATGGAGCGTTCGCCCGAGCGCACCACCAGCAGGCCGAGTTCGTAGCAACCCTTCCAGAACGCGTCGCGCTTCGTGTTATCCGGCAAATCGAAAGCCAGCATCAAGCCGCGCCCGCGCGGTGCCGTGACGAAGGAATACCGTTCTGACAAATCCTGCAATCCCGCCAGGAACACGCGGCCTTGCGCGGCGGCATGGGCGACAAGCTGCTCGTGTTCGATAATTCGAAGGTAATGCGTCGAGCGGACGTAATCCGTGAAGTTGCCGCCCCACGTTGAGCTGATTCGGCTCGGCAGGCGGAAGCAATTGTCCTTAACTTCGTCGAGGCGCGGCCCGGCCATGACCCCACAGACCTGCGCTTTCTTTCCAAAAGCCAGCAGGTCCGGGCGAACGTCAAAATGCTCGCAGCACCAGTTCCGGCCGGTGATGCCCATGCCGGCCTGGACCTCGTCAAAAATCAGCAACACCTCGTTCTCATCGCAGATGCGGCGGAGCAGGTGAAGGAACTCAGCGCGGAAATGATTGTCGCCGCCTTCGCCCTGGATGGGTTCGATGATGATGGCCGCGATGTCCACGGCCTTTTGCGCCAGCACCTCGCGGATTTCCTGTTCGGCCACCTTTTCCCTGGCAACGACGTCGGCCCAGCGCTCCTTCTCGGGCAAGGCAAAATTGATCATCGGCGTGCTGATGCGCGGCCAGGGGAACTTGGCAAAATGCGCGATCTTCTTCGGGTCCGTATTGGTCAGGCTCATCGTGTAGCCGGAGCGACCATGGAAAGCATGTTTGAAATGGATGATCTCCGTTCCGCGCTCACCGCGACCCGCGGCAATGTTCTTGCGCACCTTCCAATCCATCGCCGCCTTCAGCGCATTCTCGACCGCGAGGGCGCCGCCTTCGATAAAGAAGTAACGCTCCAGCGGCTTCAATCCCATCACCCGAGCAAACGTCTGCACGAACGTCGCGAACTGAGTGGAATACACGTCGGCGTTCGCCACTTTGATTTTTGCCGCCCGCAACAGGTCGGCTTGAACCTCGGGGCGATCGAAGTGCGGATGGTTGAATCCCACGGGCTGCGACGCGTAAAAACTGTAGAGGTCGATCCAGGACTTGCCGGATGCGGCATCGACGAAGCGCGAGCCGCGACTGCGGTCGCAGTCGTAGATCAGCTTGAAACCGTCCACCAGGATGTGTTGCTCCAGGGTGGGGATGACCTCCTCCGGTGCGACCGACCGCGTTGGCCGGCCCGGCTTCACGCGAGGTTTTGAAAGTTCAATTTCTGAAATTGGCATAACGTTGTGCGTCCTCAAGGGCACTCTAGTTTTATCAGCTTCACCGTCAAGAGAATGGCCTGATGGCCGTGCGAGAAAAAAGGGGGACGCGGATTGTCCCCACCTTTTGCAGCGCAGCATTGTGGCGCGACCGTCCCGGTTGCGAGTTCCCGCCGCGTCTCGCGGCGAGGAGATATGCAAAGGGTAGGGGAGTGTCGAAATAAGGTGTCGAACAATCCCGTTTGCAGCGCAACTGACCTCCGAATGCCGGCTAATTGGTTTGATTTGGTTTGATTCAGTTTGATTTTTCCTTAGCAGCCTCTGTTTTTCGCTGGCGGAACAGCGCAAACGCATTTTGAAATGCCTGTCGCACGTCCGGCCACTCGCGAGTTTCTTCCAGCACCGTTTCCAGGGCCCGAATCGATTCTTCCTTGTTCACCCTTGCCAGCCGTTCCACATCGAGCCGCAGCCGCTCCGCAAAATGATCGCCCCGCCGCAGTTCCACAATGTCCTGACACAACATCCGCAATGCTCGCAGTTGTCCACGGAAAGCGTCATCCATTTCACCGTTCCTGCCGGTGACCAGTTTTGCGTATCGGGCTGTCACCAACGTCGCCAGGTGATTCACCAGCGAACCGTTCGCCGCGTCGGTCAACTCCGCGGCATCGCCTGCCAGTTCCTGGGCACAGGCGAGCGTTTCCTGTCGAGCGAATCCTGATAACCGCCCTGTTTCCATTCGGACAAATTCTGTTCACTGATTTCCCGACCACCAAAGTCTTCGGTCAGCACTTGCCGGACTTGCTCAACACCGTTCAACCATTCCACGAGTCGCACGCCGGATTCGCCATCATGCAGTCGCCGATTCAACTGCGCGCGAATCTCAGGCGGCAACCGCGTAATCTTTCCGTTCCGTGTCATACGCGTAGCACCCTCTCCGCCTCGATCGGGGAGAGGGTCGGGTGAGGTGTCGATTTCAGGTCATCGTTCTTACTCTTAATCGCCGCAAACGGGATTGATCTCGTCCTGCATATTGGCCCATCAGGCGAACAAGTGGTCAGCAATTACTTTGGCAACGCGTACCATCAGGTGGATGCCAGTTACGACGCGCTCGGCCAGGAAACGAAATACCTCTACAATGGCAATCGCCAGTTGATCCGAACCATCTGCCTGCGGGACTGACCACCACAAACATTTAATTCACGGCAGGCGATTCATTGAATCGGCTGGATAAAACCATCGACGTCGAAATCAAGCGCACCAACTCCTACACTTACTCCGGCGATTTGGTTTTCTCTCACACCGACGAGCGCGGACTGACCGCAACGAATTATTGGGACGGTCTCTCACGGCTGACCGGCAGAAAATATCCCGACACTACCACAACCTCGAACATTTACACGGCGCTCGACCTCACGGTCACCAAGGATCGAATGGGGTCTTGGTCTTACGCCGGTTACAATGGCATCCGCCAAAGGGTAGCGGAGACGAATGCCAACGGGGTCGTCACACGCTACGGCCTTTCCGACTGCAGTTCGGTCATATCCGTAACCAACGCCTGGTCTACTCCAGAGCAGATGGTGACCGGCTTCGCTTACGATCTCCAGGGCAACCGCACCAACGTCTATTACCCTGATGCCACGGTAACCAATTGGTATGATTCGCTCCGACGAGTGATTGTTACGGGCGACGCTTCAGGCTACCGCTGGTTTGTCTATAACAATCAGGGCCTGCAAACCTGTGTTTCGAATGCCTATGGTGTGGAGCGGCTGACCGTCTTCGACATCGACGACCGCCCCATCTACGTAACGGATGCCAATGGCGTGACGATCACCAACACCTACGATGATCTGGGCCGACTCCGCACCCGCACTTATCCGGATACAGGAGTCGAACACTTTGGTTATATGTTACGAACTTTTTTGTGGTCGTACTTTTTACAAAATTGGCGTCGTAAAAATCGCCAGCATCGTACGGTTGGAACGAGCTACGATCTGGCGGAGCGCAGTTTTGAGGTAAGCGTCACGCCGAGCGCCGCTTGACAGGAGCTGTGTCGGTCGAAAGAAAAGACTAAGCTGCGAGGGCAGCCGGTTTCTGTTGGGTTTTCTTGCCCCAAGCCGA
>DASUGI010000044.1:0-2433 GCA_036274115.1 Verrucomicrobiia bacterium | reverse complement strand
CTCCCGCTCGCTTCGATGACGAATCCGCCGGTCAATTGGGGTTACCCTCGAACCGTTGAAGGATTTTTTTATGCGCTCAGTCGCGGGCAGTTCGAGCGAGTTCATCCAACAGGCAATGTTGCGACATTCCTCAAACAGATTTGGTTGTTGCTGCTGGTCACGGGCAAACAATTCGGCTGGCTGTATCTTGGACTAGCCCTGGTGCCCGTTGGCTTGCTGCGCTGGATCCATCGGACAGGCCGACGGTGGCTGCTGGCGCTGCTTGTAATGTACATTTGTGTTG
This sequence comes from Verrucomicrobiia bacterium, assembly GCA_036274115.1. Classification (GTDB taxonomy): domain Bacteria; phylum Verrucomicrobiota; class Verrucomicrobiia; order Limisphaerales; family JADLHS01; genus JADLHS01. The sequence continues at coordinate 2,150 of DASUGI010000044.1, read as the reverse complement.
GGTTCGGGTTGCTGGCGCAGTCGAATCCGCCGAGCGACCGGAATCCTCCTGAAGTATTTGAACTCTATTTCCCCTCCACCTCGTCGTTCGTCATCCTCGCCGTATTGCTCGGATTGGGACTGATTGTCGTAGGCGCGAAGTTTGCCGACCCAAGCCAGGCGAACAAGGTGGTGACGCCAGCCCGCGAAAACACACCCGATTCATGAGGCGCGGTCACTTCAGTCGCCGGTAAAGCACGAAACCAATGACGCCCGCAGCAACGACATCGGAAATCAGCACCGCCAGGCGAATTGGCAGCGGCAGCGGCAGCAGCACGAAGCACAGAACTCCGCCAATCAGGATTACCGTCGGGGCAATCAAGACGATGGGATTCATGCGCCAAGTGTTCTCACAAGCGATATCCCGGACAAGGCGAAAAAGTCAGGTTACGGTTTGTTGTGTGCATCTGACGAGTTCCCCCGTTCACTGGTTCCATAACGCGTCCCAGTGACCGTTCTGACGGGCTTCAATCAGGGCGCTGAGGTGTTGCTGTCCTTGCGGCGTCCAAAATTGCCCATTGCGTTTGAACCGACCCTGCCGTTGCAGACACGCCGATTCCACCGGGCCGGAGCCAATCGCCCAGCCGCGTTGGGCCACCGCTTGATACTTCATCCGCCCGGCATGTTCCGCAAAATAGTTTTGCTCCCGCGCAATGACTTTCCCGGCTGCGCCTCGGCGCACGCGCAGTCCGGCAATGGTCCGCAACGCCGCAGCGTGGCGACCATGGCGCAGTTGATGGAGTTGCTTTTCCACCCACGGTCGGGCCGCTTCTTTTTCTCCCTGCACGGCTTCGCCCAAGGCCCAGAGATGCTGGCTGGCGTGATAAAAATCCAGCACCTCCACCGCCCCCGGCCAGCGGTCGGCCACCACGTTCCAAATCCAGGGCGCGCCATCGCTGACCACCAGCTTGGCGCGGGCCCGACCCAGCCCGTGTTCGCACGCCGCCAGATGCAGCCGGCGGCCCAGTTCCAGCGGCTCGCCTTGCCAGCTGACCACGACTTTGTCGCTCAAGAGGCCGCGTCCGTTTTTACGGGCTGCCTGTTCCTGTAAATAAAACACGCCGGTCTTCCATTCGTGCCATTCTACGCGGGGTTGTTGCGTCTTTTTCTGGCCCCAGCCCGGCCCGCGTTGGCGCACTTGCCAGCCGTCGAGCATGAGCACGCCCACTTCACTGGCGGCCCGCTGGGGTTGCAGTTCCACCGCCGCACGAGCCAGCCGGGCTTGCGTTTGGGCTTCGGCGCGGGCGCCCAGTTTCTGCGCCAGCGCATGCAGCGTGGTGTCATCGGCCACGTGGCCCAGGCGGCGCAGCAACGCTGCCGCGCCTTCATACGAGGTGGTCACTGTCAGCGTAAAGGCCACATGCTGTTGCCAACCCGGACTCATTTGTTGGTGCGAGTCCAACCCCCATCGCTCCCGCAGCGGACAGCCCCAGTGCCCGTCGCCGGGGTCCTGGCCGTGCCAGGTGCGGATTTCAACCGCGCCGGCGCCGGTGTCCAGATGGAATCGGTAGGCGTGCCGATGCACCAGTTGGCGCTGGCTTTGGGGGGAAAACCTCGCCGTGCGTGTCGGCGAGTTGTTGGAGTCGGTCTTGGAGTCGCTTTCGCATCCACTCCCGGCCTTCGGCCATCACTTCGGCTTCAATTTGTGCCAGGGAGGGAATCGGTTCCTCAGGTGTCTTCATCGTCCGGTGGTGCAGTTGCGTGCTGGTTCATTTCGCTCTTTGAGGAACCGAACACCCTCAGTATGGGGGAACTGTCAAGATGCACACGTTGAGGGTCAGGTTACTCTTTATTCTTGGCCGCTTCCACTGACTTGTATTAAAGCTGTGTATCTTGGCCATCGGCTTGGCCCCGAGTTTCGAAATCGCCTCATGAAGGCGCTGTTGGGCACGAACGTGAGGAAATATGAAACCGTTCCTGCAAGAGAGAACTACAAACTCACGTTTCGCCAAATTTAGACTATGGTCGCAGGCCCAAGAACTCAATTGCTGGCGAAGATTTGCGCATAAGCATCGACTAACAAATTGGAGCGCGGCTGTGTCGCAGACCAGCCGCGGCACGCAGTTTAATCCGGACGCTGCCGAACTTTCCACCCGCTGCGGCTGACCCTTG
>DASUGI010000043.1:0-5098 GCA_036274115.1 Verrucomicrobiia bacterium | reverse complement strand
ATGCTCGGAAATAACTCCGACTTGCTCACCCGGGCGAGTGCGCGCGCCTCGGTGACACGCGCCACGGCTTGCTTCAAATGCTGATTTGCGTGGACGGCGTGGGCTTCGAGCCCGTTGAGTTCCGCATCATTAAAAATGGTCCACCATTCGGTTGGCAGCACCGCGGCGTTGGTCGTCGTTGCCCCCTCTTTCCAGCTCGACTGGCTTGGCACTGCCGGCCGCGAGTAGTTCGGACCGACCGCACATCCGGCAAGCAACGCCACGCCTGTGGTTAATACGAACGCAATGCCTGGTAAGCTCTTTGGCAGGTAGGGACGGCGCGCTGCGCCGTCCGCGCCGCGTGCGGCGGCACAACTCTTCCGCCCGAACGGGCGGGCAGATCGCAGCACAATGTCCCTACCAGCCCAAACTCGTGCCTCGTAATCGAGCGAAGTTGAGCTCGGCCACGGCTCCCCGAAAGCCTGCTCACCGGGGGGTGAAGGGTAAGATGCCGGCATTGGCGTTTTCAAAACTGCGGTGGCTTGATTGTTCTTCATAAAGTTTATTTTTCGATTTTGATAGTTCAGATGTTCAGTTCTTCGCGAGCTGTTTGGTCGTATTTACCTTGGCGGCAACCGCCGGGATTTCGGACTTCACGAACAGGTCCATTTGTTGCCCAACGTAAACGGGTCGATCCTTCGGGCGTTCGAACGAATAGATAACCTGTAACACGCGCGTATCCACCCGCTCCGTGCTGCTGCCCGTGAGCGATGTCTTCGGCACGACATACGGTTCGATGCGCACGAACGTCAGCTCGATCGGCTTGGTCGTGTCGCCTTTGACATAAGCCGTCGCCGTCTGGCCTTCCTGCAAACGCGACGCGTTTTGCTCGTCCACATCCGCACGCACCTGGAGATGATCCACGTCGCCGAGCACCAGGGCGGGATTCTTCGGTGTCGCCGACGCATACTCGCCGGGGCGAATATTCACTTGCAGAATCGTGCCGGCCCGCGGCGCCAGCACCGTCATCCGTGCAAGACGAATCCGGGTTTGTGCGACCTGGGCACGGGCCGCATCGAGTTCGGCGCGAGCTACCGCAACATCATTCTCCTTCGTGCGCACTTCATCCTCACTGACCGCGCGCCGGTCTTTCACGCTCTGGAGCCGCGCCAACTGATCCTTGAGCCGGCGCAACGTCGCTTCGGCGACATTCGAGTTGGCAACATTGACGGTCAATTGGGCGACCAGTTCCCGGCCGTCGAGAGTAAAGAGTGGTTGACCTTCCTTCACGGAATCCCAGACCTTCACGTGAACCTTCGTGACCAGTCCCGCTTCGGGCACGCCGATGGCAACGTTTTCACTGAGCGCTTCGACAATGCCTGATGCGGCGACGCTCACCTCATAAGGTTTGGGCGAAGGCTCGATGGGAGGAACCATCTCGGGTGTCGGCGTGCTCATGCGCGACGCCATAACAGCGGTGGCGCCGATTCCGGCGATGGCGATGTAGAATGTGGCTTTCTTGAATAGCATAATTATTTCCTTTGAGTTGAGAGTTGAATGTTGAGTGTTGCGTGTTTCCGTTCGTCCCCCACCCCGTCCCTCTCCCCTTCCGAAGGGGAGAGGGTGGCCGAAGGCCGGGTGAGGGGTTAGTTCAGTTGTGTTGTGCTGCCGTTGTAGCGCGGGCGTCCCCGCCTGCGAGTTCAAGGAGCGTCCCGCTCCGTGTCCCATCGAGCGGCGAGACGCCACCCGAACTCGCGGCCGGGACAGACGCGTCACCGATTTCCGTCCGATCAATCCGGCCGTCCTCCATGTGCGTCATGCGATCGGCGTATTTGAAAATGCGATTGTCGTGCGTGACGATGATGACGCAGCGATCCGGCTTGGCGGCGACGTTCTTCAGAATCTCCATCACCTTCTGGCCATTCTCGCTGTCGAGCGCCGCCGTCGGTTCGTCGCAAATGATGAGCTTCGGGTCATGCACCAGCGCCCGCGCGATGGCCACGCGCTGTTGTTGTCCGCCGGAAAGCATGTTGGGTCGATGATGCATCCGCTTGCCGAGCCCGACCGTCTCCAACATCTCCGCCGCCTTCTTCTCCGCGACCGCCGCGCTCCCGCCCTGGATGCGCAACGGCACGCTCACGTTCTCGATGCAGTTCAGCGTCGGGATCAGATTGTATTGCTGGAAGATGAACCCGATGTTCGCCGCGCGAAACGCCGTGATGGCCTTCTTGTCCATCCGATGCAACGGCGCATCGAACACCTCCACCTCGCCGCGATCCGTGCCGAGCGTGCCCGCGATGACACTGAGCAGCGTCGTCTTGCCGCACCCGGACGGCCCGACCAGCATGAGCAACTCGCCCATGCGCGCCTCGAAGTTGACCGCCTTGAGCACCTCGGTGCGGCTTTCGCCCGTGCCGAATCCCTTGTTCACCCCGCTGGTTTTGACTGCGATATTTTTCATAGTGCAAATTCCGTTAATCGTTACGCGCAATGTTTTAATTCAGGTGGGCAGAACCGAAAATAGCGCTTCGGTATTACAAGGGTGGTGGGGTTCTTACTCTTACTCCCGATCTTAATCTTAAGCAAAAACACCCAATGAAATCAGGCATTCAACCACGGATGGACACAAATGAACACGGATTCAATTCGACGCCAGGGCGCTGAGGTTTACATCCCGGTCGGAAACTGCTACTAGTTCATCATGATTCAGCCGGAAGAACTGGTTGGGGGCGAATGGGCCGAATGGTATCGGCTTACGCCCGCGCAACGCTGGCTGGAGAGCGAGAAGCTCTGGCAAACTTATCTCGCACTCGGAGGCTCGCTTGATCCCGAACCCGATACGCAAAGTCCTTTCTTCGATGCGCGCGCACCGCGTTCGCGCCCTGCTCATGGGCGGCCAGGCGTGCGTGTTCTACGGCGCAGCCGAGTTTAGCCGCGACACGGACTTCGCCATTCTGGCGGACGCCGTGAATCTCGCGCGCTTGCGCAAAGCCCTGGCTGAATTGCAGGCCGAACCCATCGCCGTTCCACCATTTGAAATGAAATTTCTCCGGCGCGGCCACGCCATTCATTTTCGCTGCCAGCATCCCGCCGCGCTGCGAATGCGCGTGGACGTGATGTCCAAAATGCGCGGCGTGGATTCCTTTGCCAAACTGTGGAAACGCCGGACAACATTACAAATTCCTGGCAACGAGAAATGCGACCTGTTGTCGCTGCCCGACCTGGTGCAGGCCAAGAAGACACAACGTGACAAAGACTGGCCGATGATCCGGCGCCTGGTTGAGGCCCATTATTTTGAAAACCAGCTCAAGCCCAAACCCGCGCAGATTCGTTTTTGGTTTCAAGAACTTCGCACCCCCGAATTGCTCATCGAACTGGCTGGCCGTTGTCCCGCCATCTGTCGTCGCCTGGCGGCGCGGCGTCCCCTGCTCCGGCACGCTCAAACCGGGAAGGCGGCCAGACTGGAGCAGGCGCTGAAGGCTGAGGAAACCGCCGAGCGCCAGCGGGACCGGGAATACTGGCTGCCGCTGCGCCGGGAATTGGAAAACCTGCGCCACTCAAAATAAGCGCCAGCATCCGTAACCTCGAACTCCGAACCAGGCATGAACACGGATTCGATTTGGCCACAAAAAAGCACCAAGAGCGCAAAACAAATTCTCCCACTCCGCCCTGGGAGAGAATTCACCGAGGAGTGAACCCCGAACCTGGTAGGGACGCGTTCCACCCACGTCCCCATCTTGCCGGGAAGAAGTTTGGGACGCGGGTGGAACGCTTCTGTCCATTCGTGGTTCACCTCTGCGTCTCTCCGCCCCTGCACTGAGAATTGCATTGTTCGTTTCTCTGAACAGTTCACGCCCCTGCCTGCCTCAGCAGTTTCACAACTTCGTCATGTCCGCGCCGGGTGGCCCACGCGAGCGGCGTGGCCCATGGGGGATCGTCAGGGAGGTTCGGCTTGGCGCCGCGGCTCAGGAGGAACTCGACCATTTTGGTCTGGCCGGATTTTGCGGCCCAACCCAGCGGCGTGGAGCAAAGGTCTTCGTCGCGCGCGTGCAGGTTCGCGCCGTGATCGAGAAACCAGCCGGCTTTCTCAATGTGCCCGCCGCCGGCGAGATAGTGCAAGGCGGTGACACCCAACCAGTCGGTTGTGTTGGGATTCATGCCGTGCTGGAACAACAGTTCGTTCAGTTCACGCGTCTTCCCGCCTACGGACCAGGCGGGGAAATTGACGCGACTCGGCAGATCGGGTTGATAACGCAGCATCAGCCGGACAAAACCTTCTTTCCCTTCACCCGCGGCATTCGCCCAGGGCTTCCGGATCATTGGCCAGCGCGGGATTGGCGGCGAAGACGGCTGCTGCTGTGAGGACATCTCCGCTGTAAGCCAGCAGGTGAACGGCGCGCGCCGCGCCGTGAGAACAGAGAAGGTCCACCATCTCGGCATTCGGTTTAACGTAGGAATATCCCGCCGTGGCCAGCGCAGCGCTCAAGGTGTCGGCGGAACTTTCGATTTCCACATTGGGATACGCACCGTGTTCCAACAGGAGTTTGACGATTTCGATATGACCCCGGACGACAGCGGCATGCAAGGCGTGACCGCGCGGGGCGATGCCTTCCTCGGGTAAATTCGGGTCGGCGCCGCGCTCCAACAGCAGCCGTACGATTTCGATATGTCCACCCGCAGCGGCGTTGCGCAACGGCGTGCCGGAGCACGCGTAGTAGGTGATGACATCGGAGGGACGATTGGCCAGGGAAGGATCTTGATCGCACAATTCGGGCACCCGATTCAAATCGCCGAACCAGGCGGCGGTGCAGATGTCGCAGTCCGCGCCGCGCGCCCGGAGATGTTCGTAGATGGCGCGAGGTGTAGGCGCAGAATCCTTCGGCACGCGCTCCCAGCCGCGATAATGATAGTCGCCGTTGTTCAAGTGAATGGGACGTGCGCCATCAACACGTCGCGCGTTGATGTCGGCGCCGCGCGCGAGGAGTTCATCGATGACGTCAGGTTGCCGGGTCATTGCTGCCCAGTGGATGGGCTGATTGGAGCGGAGGTCGCCGGCGTGCAGCAGTCCGGGTGCGTCGTCGAGAAGCTGGCGCACCGTGGGCAGGTCCCGGTCGCGAAT
>DASUGI010000042.1:0-10133 GCA_036274115.1 Verrucomicrobiia bacterium | reverse complement strand
CTCGTGCGCCGATGGCCCGGGCGCATTCGACGTCACGCGGGGTATCGCCGATGACGAGAACCTCATGTCCCGGCAAATCCTGTTTCAGCAGCGCGCTGCCGCGCTGATGGGCGATGGCGGCGATTTGATTGCGATCCTCGTGATCATCGCCGAATCCGCCCATTTCGAAATGCTCCCACAATTGATAATGGCTGAGCTTGATCTGGGCGCCCAGGCGAATGTTGCCGGTGAGGAGGCCAATGGCGGGAGGCCGGCGTGTGGACCGGAATTGATGCAGCAGGCAGGCGACTCCGGGAAGGACGCGGCCTTCGCGGCGCCGCAACAAGTCGTCGAGGAGAAAGACATAGACATCGAAGAAGCGGCGAAAGTTTTCCGGGGTGGCCGCGATGGAAAACTGCGTGAAGAAATCGCGAACGATGGAAGGGTCGGTGCGGCCAGAGAACTGAATGTTGGTGGTGCCATTCGGGATGCCGAATTCGACCTCGCAGACGCGGGCGAAGGCTTTTTCCCCGGCGCCGCCGCTTTGAATCAGCGTTCCATCGATATCGAATAAAACCAATTTGAGCATTTTAGATCGCCAGAACGTAAGGACCGGCAGGGGTGTTGACAATATTTCATTGGGAAATGTGGAAGAGGCGGACACAAACGGAGGACCAGGGCGAAGTGAGGGACGCGTTCCAGCCCGCAAGGTTTGGAATTTGGAAGGCAGAAAAATGCCGACGGGATGAATCGCACGTTAAGCCAATTTACGAATTAGGATTTACGATTTACGAGCGGGAGGAGATCTGGCGCCTCGAGACGTGCCGACACTACGGGCGCTCGTAAATGGCTTAAATGGCTTAACAAATCCACGCTCGTGCCCAACTCTGCGTGCGTTTGTCTTATTTTTCTGCCCTCCAAACCCTGCAGGTGACGACATTTGAAATCAGCCGAAAGATTCGGCGAGCTTTCCCGTATTCGTGAGTAGACCAACTCTCTAAAAGCATGGACGGCCGCCTCGAACATGTAGGAACCGAAGAACTTGAATCGATCGGACGTGGCGCAAAATACCACGTTTCCGGACTTTCCCGCACGGTGGGATTGACGCCGAGGCAATTGGAGCGCGTCTTTCGCAGCCGTTACGCTCTGACGCCTCGCGCCTGGCTCGGACTGCTGCTCGTCCGCGACGCCGCCGCTCTTTTGTGTCAGGGCGAGCAGGTCAAGATAGTCGCTGCAAAAATGGGCTTTTCCGATCCCTGCCATTTCAGCCGATCCTTCCATCGCATCGCCGGACACCCGCCATTTTCAGCCAGATCGTTGGCCAGTTTGCGCAAAAATCCAGATGTCGCAAAATGGCATGCTTTTCCAGTTGAATGGATCAATTCAGGCGGTTACGAGATCAACCGCGCAAAAAGTTTCAGTTGCTCTCAAAACGCGGGAGGACCGATTCCGGCGCATAAAACTGATATGATTTCGCCAATTGCCCATGCGGAAGCGGGCAGACCGGTTCTCGAGAGTCGGACTGCGTCGGGAGCGATCACGATGCCTGCAAATGCCACCGAGATTCTGGCATCGCTCCGCGCAATCACGAAGGCGTGGCAAGCCGGGGTCGCCCAAACCATTCAACTGGCGCAAACCGTCGCGCAAGCCCGGCGTCAGTTGCCACGGGGGCAAAGGTCCAAACTTTGGGAATCCGAAGAGATGCCATTTGCCAAGCGAAAGGGCGAAATGCTGGTCGTCATCGGCGAGCGGCTGAACTGGGCAAATGCGCAAATCTTTGCGCAATTGCCCGCTCAGTGGACGATTCTCTACTGCATCGCCCAGTTGCCACGGAAATCGATAGAGCATTTGATCCAGACCAAAGTTGTTCATCCCAAGCTTAAACTCAGTGAAGCGAAAGCGCTCGTCCGGGGAACCGCGTCAATATCTTCTGAATCATCGCAAGATGATGTGAAGCGCCAATTCGGCCGGTTTCGTCGCTGGCTCCGCCGCGCTTCCTCGACCTGGACTCCGGCCCAGCGCGATTCCGCCCGGCAGTTGTGGGAGGATCTTCACCCGATCGTGGCGGCAACGCCGGAAAGCCCGTCGATCGACGTCAGCAACGCAAGGACATCATGAAAGTTCAAACAATAATCCTCACCGCCAGCTTGGCGGCCATATCCGCCAGCCTGTTCGCGGCTGAGTCCATTGAACCTCCAACCTTGGTGGAAAAGGGTTTCGACCACCGAGTATGGAAACGATCTGCAAGCAGCTATGTGGAATTAGCCACGGGTCTTCACTTCGTGCGAGAGGGCCAGCTCGTCGAGTCAGAGGAAAAGTTCGAAATCTTCAACGACGGACTCGTCGCGCGAAACGGCCAGCACCAGGTCATCCTGGCTCCTACCGCGGATGCGGCTGGCCTTGTGGATCTTCTGGCGCCGGACGGGCAGCGATTCCGAAGTCAAATCGTCGGTCTTGCGTTCACCGACCTGAGCACGGGTAACAGCGTGCTGATCGCCGAACCTCAGAACTCGGTGGTTGAGCTTGTCGAACCGAATGTCGCGGTGTTCAGGAACGCGATGGCCGGACCATTCCGATGCGATTTTCGGTTCATTTATACCCGGTCGGCGTTTGAGCAGGATGTCATTTTGCGCGAGCAACTGCCATCGCCAGCCGAATACGGACTAAACCCGCAAACGACCCGTTTGGAGCTGTGGACTGAGTTTAGCGAAAGTCCATCGCCGGCCAGGCAAGAGCGTCAATTGAAGCCCGAGCGACAGGGGATGCAGCTCGCAGACGCCGCGATGTCCGATGAGTTGTTGAGCTTTGGGCGAATGCGCATTGGACCGGGTGTTGGCTTTCTTCTCGATGATCCTGCGGGTGAATCGACCACGTTCGTCGGGAAGAACTGGATTCAGCTGGAAGGGCGCACGTTTCTCATCGAAAAGGTCGATCTTGCCGACATCGCGGCCGGCCTCCAGCGACTCCCGCAGGCCGCAGTCAAACCGGGAAATGCCAATGCCGGGCAGGCGCGCCTCCGCAAACCCAGTCGCGCGGCGGCGTTGGCCGCCATTCCACGGCGGGAACGCAGGCAGGCCAAGGTGACCCGTCCTGTCATTCAAACCGCTGCAACCCTTCCGAAGGAGCCAGGCTTCGTAATGGATTATCAGCAGACCCTTAGCGCCAACACCAACGGGTTTGTATTCAAGGCAGACACTACCTACTACATCTCCGGGACGGTGATCCTTTCAGGGACAAATATTATTGAAGGCGCCTCAGTGATTAAGATGGCGCCGGGCACTCTGGTGAACCGTCTGACGGTGCAAGGCCCGCTCATTTGCCGCACGGATACGTACCGGCCTGCAATTTTTACTTCCCGCAATGACAATACAATTGGAGAAATAGTTTCCGGGTCTTCCGGGATACCGACTAACTACTATGGGATCTACATGGATTTTAGCGGCAACTCCAACCCGATTGACCTTCACGACATTCGCATCCGCCACGCCAATTATGGTTTAAGAGCCGATCCCAGCTCGCAACTTACCGTCCGCAATGCCCAATTCAGCAGCAACGGCACTGCGATAGCGTTTGGACAATCGAAATTCCGGAATGTTCTGATTCACGATGGGATGTGGGCCGTAGGATCCAGCGGCGCTCACACGTTTGAAAACGTGACGTTCCATCGCCTGACAAATCTTCGAAGTGCCAGCTACACCACGGCAGCGACGAACTGCTTAATCATCGAGGTAACTAATAATGTCATCCTGGCTGGAGCGAATAACTACAGCAACCTGAGCGGCGCCGGCGTCTTTCAGACGATTGGGAGCGGCACCCATTATCCGGCAAACGGCACCACTCGAAACTCAGGGACAACGAACATTGACGCTACGTTACTGGCGGCTCTGCGCAAGTTAACGACCTATCCGCCCATCGTCCTGTCCAACCATTTCACGAGCGACACGGTCCTGACTCCGCAGGCCCAGCGTGATACAGACGAAATCGATCAAGGCTATCATTGGCCTCCGTTGGATTTCTGCTGGAACGGACTTCGGATCATTAACGCCAAGGTCACTCTGAGCAACGATGTGGCGGTCGGAATCTACGATAACGGCGATACGTATGGAATTGGCTTGGATAGCGGCGCCCAACTTTGCGCCGTAGGTCTGCCGCATCGGATGGCGCAATTAGTCCCGGCTAAACTGGTGCAGGAACGCGCGCTTGGGGTTTGGGCTTCGAGCACTCAGTGCGATATGATTGCCGCGCTGACCAATGGGCCAGCGCAGCCCCTGGTCAACTTGCGGTTCCTTCAGAGTGTTCTTCCGGGAGGCGTCGGAAACCACCTTTCTGGCGCGCCTGTTTTTTATGACGCGCCCCTAATCTTCAGGGACTGCCAGTTGGTGGGTGGAAAAATCTGGGCACCGGAGCTTGGGTTTGCCTTAACCAACAACCTCTTCGACCGGGTCAACTTTGAAATCGAGGCCACCGACGACGAGCCCGTCCGATACTTTATCAACAACCTGTTTCACGGGGGCAAACTTTACGCAGCAACTCCCGGCAGCCGCATTATTTACGCGCGGAACAATCTTTTTGATGGGACGACCAATTTCAATTCGGGGTCTTGGACGAACACTCACAATGCCTATCTGGCAGGGGCGACCAAGCTCAGTCCCACGAACCACACCGACCGCTTCCTGGCCGCCATTGATTTCGAACAGGGAGCGCTTGGCTGGTATTATTATCCAACCAATGGCGGTAGCGGAACCTTGACGGACTTGGTTGATGCGGGAAGCACGAATGCCAATCTCCTGGGGTTCGCTCATCACACGACAGCCGCTAACCAAACCAAGGAGTCGACCAGCATGGTGGACATTGGGTTTAAGTATATCGCCGTGAACGCCAACAGCGAGCCCGCCGATGCCGATGGCGATGGGTTCCACGACTACCTGGAAGACGTGGATGGCGATGAAACGGCGGACACCGGGGAATCTGACTGGCAAGCATACAACTCGATCTTTGATCTCGTCGGAACGCCGGCGATCGAAGTTTTCACGCCACTGAAGCACTAACCTTTTGCCGTCGATTCACAATGAATACCCAATCTACCATTTCCCAAAAGCTACATGGGCCCAGATGGCCCAGATTATTAGGCATTGGCGTTGCGCTTCTTGCGCTCACGCTTTCGTTTCCCAGGGTCATGAATGCCGGTTGCAATGGAACCTGGGAGTGGGCGACAGGAAGCACGAATCTCGCTCGGTGTGGAATTCCTGGCTTTGATATGATGCCGGGAACCACGAACCCTACTTACAGCAATTACTATTCTTCCGTAGAGAGCATGGTTTATACGTCTAGATCCGCCACCGGAGTCAGCGGAACGGAGTTGCTTTATACTTCAGCCACCTATTCCGGCGGTCCCTACGATTGTGGAGCGATGCCCCCTTGTGTTACGACCGAAAATGGGACGGACAGCACTTATACGATTAGCGGCCAGGATTGCGAAATGAATCCGTCAGCTTGCGCGACGGCGTGGGCCGCACTCGGCAATACATTTGCGGGGCTTCAAAGATGTGATCCCGCAGTCGGTGAGGATGACGACCTGGAGGATCACTTCCAATATTCGATGAGAGTGTATGATTACATGGATAACTTCCAAATGTGCGGGTTTGGTACCGAAACATTGATTAATCAGACAACACTCAGCGGGAAAAATTCTCTGACCGACTTCGCCGGGACCGCCATTGCTGGCGCGGCCAATCACTATTCACCCGATTGGGATTCGGCTCCGACAACAGGTGCGTCTCTTACCTTCAATGGCACTAAAAGTTGTGCAACGACGACTGTGGCTAAGTATCGGATAAAGTTTATGTCGAAACCCGTGGAATACACCGTAAGCTGGGAAATTCTGATTACTTCCAACAAACGGGACGACGAATATATTAGAGAAAGCCGGTCTGTAATGGGTGACGGAAAGGAAATGATTCTTGAACCGAAAATATTATTGCCGACACCAAAGATCGACGAAGTCTACACCGCTCATTTGGTTCACGTTACCGCCATCGGCGACGAGTCTTGTTCCTCCGGCAGATGTGGAAATTCTGAAGATTCCCCGGGCGATTCGATCGCCCGTCTCGGCAGTGTGTCGCTGGCCATTTCTCTGGGTGTTGGAACTATCGACGAAGGCGCAGGAACCTTGCGAGTGGAAGAGGATGCCCCGTCAACATTATTGGCAACGACCGGGGCGCTGCGTTTTGACATCAATACCAACGTTGTGAGCATTTTGACGAATGCGAGCAATGGCGAGATCTATGTTGCGGCGCCAACCGTCATGGCGCGTATCGTTGTTTCCAACTCCTTTGCATATTGGATTCACTGTTCTGCGAAGAGTGGGGGTATTTATCTTACAAATGCGCCGTATATAAGTCATCTGGTGATGAATCCCAATGGCGCCACCAATACGAACACCTTGCGTCACGTGCGATTTCTAAGCGGCAGTGCCGTGACCAATGAATTCGTCTGCGAAATCGCAAACGCGACGAACAAAACGTGGACGCTGACCTCCGGTAATGGGCTAAAGGGCGAACGCTTGTCCAAGATCAGCTTTACCAACGACAACACCAGGTTGGATAGCTACTCGATCTTCAGCCCACCCTCGGGTGACCTTTATCGGGAAGACAAATTGATCTCCGTAGACCCTGATGGTGTCGAGCGCATTTTATCAAATACAATCGATCCCGCCGGCTTGTCGTTAACGACCACCAATCAGTTCGACACGAATGGTTTTCCTGTTCTTTCAGTCAGGCCAGACGGATTTTGGGAACGAAAGGAATACGACAGCTCAGGTTGGCTTGTGCGGATCGTAACGCCTTTGACAAATCAACCACCCAGTTCGAGCGCTAATGAATGCCGGGTAACGGAGTTTTATAACACGCCCCAATGGGACACTCCTTCGTCGTTGGGTCAAATGGGTAAGCCGGTCGGCGCGGTTGATATGGTCAGAAGCAACATTGTGAGAAAAGTAATGTATTTTTATCCAGACGAATTCGAGACCACAACAGCGGTTGCTGCCACGCCTGATTCGACATGGGACGATCCGGATAATGAAGTAACCACAGTTCGTTATGACACGAGCCATCGACTGGAATTGGTCATTAACCCCGACGGCACCCGGGAAAGTTACACGTATTCAACCAACGGGGCGGGTCCCCTCACCACCATAGAATTCGCTGATTCCACTGAGACGGTATGGAAACGAACGGAGCAACAATTGGACTTTCTGGGGCGACCCATCTCCAATAAAACATTCTATATTCCCGCCGAAGATCCCGAGATGCTCTTGGAACAAGAGCTGTTTTCTGATCCGGATGAATTCGCTCGGCCCACGAAAATCAAATATTTGGATGATTCCTTTTCGCTGGAAGTGAAAGAAAGTTGCTGCAGCCCCGAGTATTCAGTGGATCGAGAAGGAGTCACCAACACCTACACCTACGACGCGCTAAAGCGATTGGTTGCGGTGCAGCGCTTAAATATTACGACCTCAAATATTCTCGACGCCGCCTCCCGTCTGCGTTCACAAACCCGCAAGGGCGCGTCGGGACCCACGATAACGCTTCGAAAAATTGACTACGATGCCGCTGGTCGCATGCTGCGTGAAACCAACGCCTTGGGGGCCATAACCAGCTATGGGTATCTGATGGACGGAAGCAGTCAAAGCGTGACCATGGTCACAAATGCCGATGGGGGTACTCGCATCGAGACACGTTTCCGCGATGGCAACCTGGCATCGGTAACGGGCACGGCTGCTTTTCCGGTTCGCTTCGTCTACGGGGTGACAAATGACGGCATTCCCCGCGCATTCACCTGGGAAATCAAACTGGATAACGCGGGGGCTGATACAGCGGAGTGGAAACAAACTCAAACCGACGGCGGCGGAAGAACGATCAAAACAATCTTCCGAGATCTGGCCGTTCAGCAGTCGTTCTACAATGCCAAGGGCCAGATGTGGAAGGATGTGGACCCTGACGGCGTCATTAGATTGTTCGAGTACAACACCAAAGGCGAATTGGAGTACACCTGCATTGACTCGAATCGCAACGGGACGATCGATCGTTCCGGCCAGGATCGCGTTACAAAAACGGTCACCGAAGTTACGTCGGCGCACGGAACAAACGTCACTCGCACAAGCACGTATGTCTGGGAGACCGATGGCAGCGACACAGGAACTCTTCTCAGCGTAGTGGACCAATCTGTCGAAGGACTGAAAACCTGGACGGAGGCGGCTGGAGTCTCCAGTTCCAGCATTCGGACTTTGCCGGTGTTCCAGATTTACACCAACACCCAAATCGCGCCCGATGGCTCGTCGACGGTGACCGTGTACCAACAGGGTCGGGTATTGTCTGTTACGCAAAAGGATTCGGGCGGCGGCCAGATTGCTAAGACGACTTACGGTTACGACTCGCATGGACGGCGAAATACCGCTACGGACGCCCGCAACGGCACAACCTCATTTGCCTTCAACGATCTTGACCAGATCGTCAGCGTCACGACTCCGAATCCCGAGGTCCTTGGCGGAGGCCCACAAACTACGACCAGTTACCTTGACTCCATGAACCGAGCAACAAACGTCGTTCAGCCCGATGGCACAATCGTGAACAATGTGTTTTCGCCTCGCGGAGAGCTGTTGAGAACGAGCGGGGCCAGGACTTACCCGGTGGGTTACGCCTACGACAGCCAGGGGCGAATGAAATATATGACGAATTGGGGCGGCTTTGCCGCGGGCTCTGGCACACGGGTGACCGCCTGGCATTATCACCCTTGCCGGGGGTGGTTGACGAACAAGGTTTACAACGACGGCAACGGCACGAAATACAGCTACACCGCGGCGGGCAGGCTGGAGAATCGGTTGTGGGCGCGTGGGACAAATACCACGTATTCCTACAACCATTTCGGCGATCTATCCGGAACCAGCTACAATGATGGCGCAACACCGGCGGTCACCTACACCTACGATCGACGGGGAAGACAACGGACTGCCAGCAAGGGCAGTGATTCTTGGGAGTTCTTTTACACCGCCGGCGGACAACTCCTTTCGGAAGCGGGAACCGGGGGCACCCTCAATGGTCTGCGGATGACCAATTCCTTCGACCAGTTTTTACGCAGAACCAACGTGGCGACGGCCAATGGCGGGACGCAATTGACCCGGGCTGGATACGGGTACGATTCGGCAGGACGCATGAGCACGGCCCGGGATGGAGACTTCATCGCCACCTGCAGTTACCTTGCAAACAGCGCGCTCATCAGCCAGATTGAGTTCAAATCGAACACGGTCGTGCAGATGGTGACACGCAAGTCGTATGATAAACTGAACCGGCTGTCATCGATCGGTTCCACGTATTCGAACTCAACCGCGCTCGTGAATCTCTACGCCTACGACTACAACAACGCGAATCAGCGCACCCGCGTGACACTGGCCGATGGGAGCTTTTGGATTTATCAATACGACTCCCTGGGGCAGGTCACGAGCGGCAAGCGTTATTGGGGGGATTGGACCCCGGTGGCCGGGCAGCAGTTTGAATACGGCTTTGACGACATCGGCAATCGCACAAGCGCAAAAACCGGCGGGGATCAAAACGGGGGAGGGCTGCGTTTATCGTCACTCACAAACAATCTGCTGAATCAGGTAACCGGCAGAACGGTGCCCCCGTATTTGAATGTGATCGGTGCGGCAACGGCGACCGCGACCAATGTCAACGTCAACAATACGTTGGCCTACCGGAAGGGGGAGTATTACCGGGTGGAATTGAATCCGGATAATACGGCTCCAGTCTGGCAAGACGTGACCAATCGCGTCGTGGAAAACGGAACCACGAACAGCGTTACCGGAAATCTGTTTCTGGCGGCGACGCCGGAAGTATTCGGCTACGACGCGGACGGGAACCTGACCAACGACGGACGCTGGGCCTACCGGTGGGACGCGGAAAACCGGTTGGTTCAAATGATTGCGCCGAGCAGCATCCCAAGCGGTGCCCGGCTCTCGCTAAGTTTCGCATATGATTGCCAGGGGCGCCGGATCCGTAAGACCGTCACGGATTCGGCGAGTGCGACCATTCTCGATGAGAAGTATTTGTATGATGGCTGGAATCTGCTTGCCTCACTCAATGCCAGCGACAACTCGGTCA
>DASUGI010000041.1:0-7097 GCA_036274115.1 Verrucomicrobiia bacterium | reverse complement strand
TGCAATCATGCACGGCAGTCGGAGCGTAGCTCAGCCTGGCTAGAGCACTTGCTTTGGGAGCAAGACGTCGCAGGTTCGAATCCTGTCGCTCCGACCATTTTTTCCTTAAGAATTCAGCAATTTCGTTGATCTGCTGACATTTTGCTGACATACTCGCGGTTATGAAAGCCGCGACGTTTGAGACGCAACTTGAACCTCTTCTTGAGCATCCCGTAAACGGCGTGGAAGAAGCAGATGGCTGTGCAATCCGCGCGCGGGCTCGAAGAGCAAATGCGTGCTGAACTTGAATCCAAGGACGTCACTATCTCCAAGCTGCAAGGCAAACTGACCGTGAACATCCTTGATCGCATCTTGCTTGATTCGGGCGAAGCGGTTTTGAAAACGGACGGCGAAGGCGTGCTCAACAAAATTGCAGCCATCCTCGCGCAACATCCGGAATTGAAGATCCACGTGATTGGCCACACCGACAATGTGCCGATCCGCGCCACCGCCCGGAGCCGGTTCGCCAGCAACTGGGAACTCTCGACAGCGAGAGCGCTGGCTGCCGTGCGCTTCCTGACCGAGCACGCGGGCTAGACCCGCAGCGGCTTGGGGCGGTGGGCTACGGTGAGTTCCGGCCTGTCGCGGACAATGCGACGGCCGAGGGCAGAGCGCGCAACCGTCGCATAGCAGTTACGATCCTGGCGGATGAATTGGCCGGCGCAGATACGGCGCCGGTGGAGAGAACTTCAACGAATACACCCCCCACAGTTGAGGAGGCCCGCCTCCCCGAGCCAAAGGATTAGGCATTGGACGTCGTCAAAAGTTTCATTTATCTGCTGATTTCAGGTCGAGCCAGAATCGGCTGCCGTGACCCAGTTCGGATTCCACACCCACCTGTCCTCCCATCCGTTCTGCAGCTTTGCGGACAATCGCAAGGCCAATGCCCGTTCCTTCACAAGCAACTTTGAGGCGCTGAAACATTTCGAAGATTTTCGCAAAGTACATCGGGTCAATGCCCACGCCATTGTCAGACACCCAGAATCGCACCATACCCGCACTTCGCTCCGCGCTGATGCGCACGCGCGGCTTAACGTTGGGAGCAACGAATTTAACCGCGTTGTGCAGCAGATTAGAAAAGCACTGCGTCAACAGCGATTCGTTACCCAGCACGCCGGGCAACTGGCCTTCGATGACAACGTCGGCGTTCGGCTCCTGGAAATCCGAATACGATTCGAGCATTCCGCGCAACAACTTCTCAACGTCCACTACCTGGAACTGCAACTCGCGCTGCAATACCCGGCTGTAAACCAGGGTGTCCTGAATGAGTTTATCCATCCGATCGACGGAGGCGGCAATGCGCCGCAGCAGATCTTTACCCACATCGTCCAGTTCCTCACCGTAAGCGTCCAGCAGCATGACCGAAAAGCCTTGAACCGCACGCAGTGGCGCTCGAAGGTCGTGCGTGATGCCGTAGGAAAAGCCCTCCAGTTCGCCGATAGTTTCCTGAAGTTTCGCCGTCTGTTGTTGCAAAAGAATCTCCGTGCGCTCCCGTTCGGTGATTTCCTTTTTGAGGCTTTCATTGGCGCGCGTCAGGTTTGCGGTGCGCGATTGCACGAGCATTTCCAGTTGTTTGGCGCGATCGGCCAATTGCGCCTGGGCCGCTTGCAATCTTTCCTCGGTGTCGATGCGGTCGGCAATCTCCAACTGCAGCCGCCCGTTCAACTTCTCCGTGGCTTCCCTGAGTTCGTGCTGGCGTACCGCCGCGATGACCAGTTGCTCATTTGCCTTCCTCGTCTGCCGCTGCAAGCGCGCGCGTTGCGCCTGGGCCTCTCGTTTGTCGCTTCTCGCCGCCACCTGGGTTCACTCCTTTCCCTTCTCCTTCGGCTCGGGCAGGGCGCAAGACACCACCACGCCGCCACCGTCAGCATTGCGCACTTCGAGTTTGCCACCAATCAGTCCCATGCGGTGTTGCATGATGCGCATCCCCATTCCGCCGGACTGCTGTCGCTTGGGACGTAAGCCGACGCCATCATCTTTTACGGTCAGCCGCAATGCGTCGTGATCCACGGTCAGGCGGATGAGAATGTGTGCCGCCCGGGAGTGCTTGGTGGCATTGTGGACGGCTTCTTGCGCGACGCGAAAGAGTTGGATCGCTGTCGCGTTCTTCGATTCCTTTGGAGGTTGCCTGTCTGCTTCCACCACACAGGAAATCCCGAAGGACTCCTGGGTGCGCTGTGCCAGTTGTTGCAAGGCGACTCCCAAGCCGTGTTTTTCAAGCTCCACGGGATAGAAGCCGCTCGCCAGGTTTCTGGCTTGGGTAACCGTTTTCAAGAGCATTTTCTGCACTTCATGTAATTTCTGGGCGTAGGCCGGCGAAGTCTCTGCCATTTGCTTCTGCAGCGTGTAGAGAATCATGGTTGCGCCGGTCACTTCCTGAGCCAATCCATCGTGCAATTCGCCACCGAGTCGCAGTTGTTCCGCCTCCACCGCCTTGGCAATCTCACCTTCCAGCCGCTTGCGCTCGATGATGTCGGCGAGCAATTGCTCGTGGGCCATCGTCAGTTTCGCCGTGCGTTCGGCCACCATTGCTTCCAGCTGAACGGCGCGGTCAGCGAGTTGCACTTGGGCCCGGCGCAACGCTTCCTCGCTGCGCTTGCGCTCGGTGATGTCGTAAAAGCAATTGATCGCTCCGGTGATCTCTCCGCGCGCGTTCTTCAACCCATGAATGTTCACCACCACGGTCACCCATGAGCCATCGGGACGCTCGATCAGCACTTCGGAATCGTGTACTGCCGGAATTTTCCCGGCAATCACCTCCGCCATCGGACACTGCTCGTGTGGCATGAAGCTGCCGTCGGACCGGAACAACTTGAATGACCCGCAAAACCGTTCGTCCGTGTCTCCTGGCGCTGGCTCGCGCCCCCATAGCTCCACGGCGCGCTGGTTGAATTCCTGGATTACTCCGGACGCACCGCAGGAGTAGACGGCCACGGGAACCAATTCGAACAAGGTGCGGAAACGTTCTTCGCTTTCGCGTAACAATGCTTCCGCCACCTTGCGCTCCGTGATTTCCGCGCGTAGTTGGGCGTTCGCTGTATTGGCGACCTCGAAGAGTTCATGCTGGCGCAGACCCGAAAGCACCAACTGCTCGTTCACCGCCTTCGTTTGCAGCTGCAACTGATCACTCTCTTCGGGAGATCGTCGCGCCGGTTTACTTTTTGTCACACGCATAACCTACTCCCTCCATTTCGCCTTCGGCTCTGGGGCTGATTCCCCAAAGTCGGCTCGCTCGGGAAGTCCGGTAGTGAGCTTACTATATTCAGTGTGGCGCGGATGGATCACCACCACCCCCTTGTCGGTAATGACATATTCGCGGATGTCTTTGCTATGGTTGCCGCCGCGCATTTTGATCACGACCATGATCTTACGTAACTGGCCATCAATCTCCACGAAGCGCAGTCGCACAATGTCATCGGTGAGGAACGAAATCGTGTAGTGGCTCAACTCCAACGAGGTGAAGCTGTCCTCGATCTCAACCGTGGTCAGAATCGTCACCCCCGCTCCGGTCAGCGCCGCGATCATCCGATAAAGCGATTCGCGAAAATCTACGCGGAAGCCAGGCGCGAGCGCCATTTCGAAACCCACCAGTGAATCAATCACCAGTCGTTTGGCATTGATCCGTTTCACCGCATCGAGAATGGATTGCATGGTTTCATCCACCGAGAGGTCGAGCGGACGCAGGTAAAGAATCTCAAGCTTCCCGTTCTTCTGCGCCGCTTCCAAACGTAGCCCAAAACTGTCAGCACGCATCGTGTAACCGTGCGGACGTTCTTCAAAGATGGCCGCGATGGCGGGTTCGCCGTGGCGCAGACCTTCAGCGATAAATTGTGTGGCCAGCGCGGATTTGCCCGTGCCCGAGGGGCCGGCTATGAGCAAGCTGTCGCCTTCGAGAATTCCGCCGCCCATCATCTTGTCCAGTTCGGGAACGCCGGTCGAAAGACGGCGCCGTTTCTTGGGTTGGGGCTTTCTATCGCCGAGTCCGAGCGCGCGCGAGAAGGCTTGCATCCCGTCGCCGGTGATACGGATGGTGTGCAACCCCGGCACGGATTCCTGCCCACGCAGCTTCGTAATTTGCAATTTGCGCACCACGGAATTTCGTTCCGCCACCTGGGTAAGCCAGATGAGACCGTCGGCGACGGTGAACACGGGGTTGTCACGCATTTCGACCTCCGAGTATTCACCCACGAGAAATGTGGTGGCCTGCCAACTGGCGAGAAACAGCGCGAGGTTTTGGACGAACGTTTGCAATTCCATCTCGTGGTTGCCGCGGCCCAGAACTCTGCGCACCACCGTGCGGAACGAGTCCACCACCACGATGCTCGCGTTGGATTCCTGCACTTGCTTCGTAATTTCCTCGAGTACTCCGTCGAGACTCTTCTCCAGCATGACCTGGCTCAGGTTGATGAAACGAATCGTGTCGTCCACTTTGGCCGGCTCGAAAAAGCTGTATTGCTGCTGATAGCGCAACATTTTCAAAGCGGGCTCGCCCAGTACGGTGAAATAGAGCGCGGGCCGTTGCCGGGTGGCATTGGCGAAAACGAATTGATGCGCCAGCGTCGTCTTTCCGCAACCCGGCGCGCCCGCGATGATGTTGAAGGAGAATTCCGGCAGACCGCCGCCCAGGATATCATCCAGTCCGCGTACGCCGGTGGGCAGCTGGCGCAACGCGACTTTGCGCGACGCCTGGGCGCCCCTGGCCTTTTCCGCCGAGATTTTCTTTCGTTGTTTCATACGCGTCTCTCTTTCAAAGTTCACCCTCGCTGAATTCGGCCTTCGGCCACGCCTGCTGCACCAACTGCAACGTCAAGGTGGGCCCGATGAACATCACAATCAATCTCAGTAGCTCCGTCACCAGCGCCGCTTCTCCCTCGGCCATCTCTTCGCCGTTCAATCTCGCCCTTATTTCGACCACCCCTGCCAGCGTGCCGTCCGATTCGATGCGCAGTTCCCGCAACCATTCCACCTTCGTTCCCGCCCGCGCCAGCGCGTGGGCGAAGATCGCGCGATAACCTGCCGCGCCCATCAACTTGCCCAACGATTTCCGCAACTTCTCGCAAACGCGGAACGCGCCAGCGTCCGCAGCGGCGGCACTACCGGACCCCGCCTCCTGCGCCAGGAGACGCTTGACGAACTCTTTCACTTTGTGGTCGGACCGGTTGGGCATTGAAATGCGCGTTAAGAGGAACCGACAAGTGTGCTTGTCTTTTTTCTACAGAGGCTGGAACGAAGTTTTCGTTTATTGCCCGGCAGCCAGCGGCCCCCGAACGGGCAATCAACGCCACACGCCACGGTCAGCCTGAACGTCGGACCATCCACTTCCAAAGTCGCGCTATTATGATCCCGAGCCGAGCAGCGAACGATTGGGAAATTAGAGATAAGGGTGTAACCGCCCCCGTGATTTGCGACATTCTTACCCGCGCCGATACAGAGCGCTTTCTTTCCAACCATGTCCATCAACTGTACGACCAACGCTAGCGATAGCAAGGATTCAATTAGCGATTATTTGCGCTCAAACCGATGCTTTTCAATTTTCGGAGCACGGAAACTTCCGCTTCGTTCTTGTTTGCAAGCCGGAACGGATGTCAGAAATCCGTTTATCGCCGGCCTTTTGAGAACGCGCACGACTGGATCATTATTTGGATTTTGCCAGCCAAAGTAACCTCGATGCCTTCGATCTTGGAGCAAACGCCTGTTTGGTTAAACCGGAGCTTTCAAATGACCAGAAGCGCATTATGATTTTTAGCTGCCGTCTCAACCAAACGCTGGAGACGAACTGCCGCCCGCTCGCTTAGTTTTATGTTAGACGACAACCGCGGACGACAGTCTGGGAGAACTGCTGCGAGGTAAGATGGAACCAGATGTGCGTTGCAATCAAACCCGCTCGGGGCCGGCCTTGGTTGATGCGTCGGGTTCGTTGCAGGGCTGGGTGAAGCGCTCGCCCAATTTTCCCGCGCTGTTGGTTTCCAGTTGTTTGCCCGTAATATCCACCTCTGGCACCTCGCAGGTCAACCAGTAGGCGTTCAAAGTCCGGATCAGTTCGCGCAACGTCGCTGGGTCTTGGGGTTTCACGTGATAAGAACTCGCGCCTAGCATGTACGCCTTCTTGATATCGTCACGGTCTGCCGATGCCGTGAAGACGACGGTGGGGATGATCGCCCATTCCGGGTTGCCTTTGAGAAATTCCAGCACTCCAAACCCATCCACCTTCGGCATCTTCAAATCCGTCATCACAAACGTCGGGTAGGCATACGTCTGGCGGTTGGCGAACTTCCCTTCCCCCATGAAGTAAGCGATGGCCTCGGCACCGTCGCTCGCCAAATGGATGGGCCCCATCACTTCTGCCGCGCGGAGTGCGCGTTCGATCAGGAATTGGTCGTTCTGGTCGTCCTCGACCACGAGAATGGTGGCAAAATACTTCTTCATCCTCGCTCCGTTTTCAGCATCGCTGGTTCACCTTCGGCTGTAACCTGGTATTCCTTGACTGGCGGCACACTGGACTGTGCCCAGTAGTTGAAAATCACCTTCAGCAACTCCGTGAGCTGCGTCTTGCCCAAGGGCTTGACGAAATAACCATGCGCACCCAGGTGGAAAGCAAGCTTCACCTCGCTCGGATGGTCAGTACCGCTCAAAATCACCGTGGGGACCACCTCGTAGATCCGATTTTCCGATATCCAACGCAAAACATCTGACCCGGAAATGTGCCGCGTATAGCTGTCCATGATGACGAACTTCGGCACGGGATAACCGGGCACGTCGCCGCCTCGGCACGCGCGTTGTAGATAATCAATTGCTGCGGTGCCGCTCCGCACGACGTGCATGTCGTACTCCTTGCCACACTCGCGCAACGCGCATTCGAAGAACAACACATCGTCTTCGTTCGCCTCCCCCAGGAGTATGGTTGAACGTCGCTCCATGCTACACAATGGCGCACATCCTCCTGATAGCAATCGCTGCTAACGGAGAATTTCAACCCAGCTCGTGGGAGGTGCCGGCATGGGTGCTTCTAGTTCTCCCTGAAGATAGACGGTCACACCCACGTCAGCCGAAGGAAGCTG
>DASUGI010000040.1:0-23689 GCA_036274115.1 Verrucomicrobiia bacterium | reverse complement strand
CGGCAAAGCAATCCTGGAAAAGATTCGCCGAGCACGGGAGGCTCTGGCACAACAGTCGCGAATTACGAAAGACAATTCAGAGACACTACACTAGGTGTCCTCGTCGTCGTGCTCGTTCCTCGTCCTCGGTTTTTAGAAAGTTTCGAGGACGAGGACGAGAACGAGGAGGAGGGTTGCAACAGCACTCGCGCTGGATTTGTTCGGAGTTCCGTCCCGCGCCCTGCGGACGGTCCCGAGCCGCGTAAACGCGGAACTCCGAGCGGTGCGGCGCAAATTCCGGCGGCTCTACCGCCGTGGACGTCGCAGCGCGATGTCCCTACCTGACGCGTGTTATGAGTGGTTGCTGCGGCTGGCTTTCAGCACAGCCGCGCTCCTCCGCCGCTACGGTTGCAGCCAGACGCGGGCGCGGTAGAAGATGGGCAAGGGTTGGGAGGCGGATTGATAGCTGACGGTCTGATTGGTGGCGAGAATCCCGACGAATCCTCCCACGGCCTGCCATGGGCCGGTTGGACTCGGACTGGATTCCAGCGTGTAGAAGCGTTGCTTGCCTTCGTATCCGATTCCCTGGGCCTGAACCGCGTTGAAGGTCACGATCCGGTTGTTTCCGTTCAAGGTGGAACTCAGTTTGAACACGCTGGTCGGAGTGTTTACGGCTGTGCCCGCGACGTAATTCTGAAGCGCGGTCTGACCGTTGGCGTTGAGCGACGAGGCGGATTGGTTGAGGTTGCCGAATTGATTCAGTTCCCAGGCATCAGGCAGGCTGTCTCCATCCGTATCATTCGCCGACGTGCCCGAGCCTGGTTGCAACGTAATCTTGCCGCGAAAGAACGCCATGCCGGTGCTGCCCGCGGTCTGATACACCACGGTCTGGTTGTCGCCCGGCACGGCGATGTAGCCGCTGACTCCCGCCCACACCGGATTGGCGAGATCGGCTTGCGATTCCAGGGTGTAGAGCCGGGTCATCCCTTCGTAACCCGGGCCTTCGGCACGACGCGCCACAAAGGAGACATTCTTCAAGTTGTTGGATTGGGTGAGATGCAGACGGAAACCATCGTTGGTGTCGTTGGGGTCGGTGCCGGCGAGATAATGTTGCCAGGCGGTCTGGCCATTGGCGCCCGGCGAATTGGTGTTCGCGCCGAGTCCGGCGAAATGAAGCAACTCCCAGGCATCGGGCAGGCTGTCGCCGTCGCCATCGATCACGGCGGCGCCGAAATCAATTCGTTCGGCACTGCCGCGGTCGGTGACGAGAAAGCCCGTTTGACCGCGCAGGCTGGCGCCTTCCAGCAACGTGATGAACAGGCTGTCACCAACTGCGGAGGCGTTCGTGTTGGCGAGGGGCGCGACGGATTCCAGCGGAATCGTCAGGGAATAAAAATTGCCAAGAGCGGGATTCGAACCCATCCGGTAACTGGCAATGGCCGGTCCGTCGGTGGTTCGGCGCGCTTCGATCACGACATCGGTGCGCGCGGCGGTAATCGGGACGTTGCTGATGGTGATGGTGCCGTAGATGAGATTGTCGGGTTCAGAAATTTTGGCGTGAGCCGTTATCAGCGCAGCGCCGCAGGCGAGGAAGCTTCCGGCTCGAAGCAGAAAAGCCAGCCACGACGGGCTAGTGCTCGGAGTCGTCCGGTTTTCAGAATGAGTTCTCATGGTGTTGAATGGGGGAGCGCTTCAGTTACCGGAGTAGGAGTAGGTCTGGTAGAAGATTTTGATGTCGCCCACGGTGTTGATGAACGTGTCCAAACCCTGGTTCGCGTCGAACAGGAACGTGCCGCCCGGGATGATCAACATCCAATCGGTGTTCCAGACGGAGCGCCCGATGAGGCGGCTGTCCGTGGTGGCTTCGGCGGGGTTGAAGACGCCGCTGTCGTGATAGGCGCGGAAACTGGAGAAGCGCCGGATGTCCGCGAACGTGTCGCTCAAGGAATCGTTCAGCGGAATCCAGGTGGGATTGTTCAGACTGGAGAAGCCGATGGGGAAGGGCACGGGGATTTTCTGGTCTACCACACGCCACTCGCGCGTCTCCAGGTCGTTGCCGGAGGGCGAGCGCATAATGTCCGCGCCCACGGGAATCAGATAAACGCGCGGCGTCTGCGAGAGGCCGCTGCCGAGATAATTCTCAAACCATACGCCCGCGGAGCGGACCTTGGTGGCGAACAGCGTCGAATCATACGCGCTATCGCCGCCGCCCAGCGGCCAGCCAAAATAATTGAGGCCGAACGTGATGGTGGTGGGGAAACGAATCACCAAACCCGGTTGCGGGCCGGCGGATTCCGGAGCGAACGGCCGGCAATAACGGCGGAACTCGGGGATCTGCCACAAGTCCGGCACGACGCGCTTCTTGAGTTCGGCGCGCCACTCTTCATGCGAGGTCTCGCGCAGGCGGAAGAGTTCATGACGGATGGAGAAACGGCCCGTCTCGGTTTGCGGATTGTTGAAACCCAACTGGCCTTTGAGCACGCCGAAGTTCTGGTTCAGGCGCGCGAGCGGGTCGGCCAGGCCGTGGCGGCCCGCGACGGGAACGCCGCCGATGACTTCACCGAGCGCGCGTTGCCGAATGATGTCGGTGAGGAACGCGCGACCGGCGCCCGGCCGGTCACCGAGGAGCTGCGTTTCAAAATCGTAGGCGACCGCCGCGAGGAAGACATACTGCGCCGCGAGATCGAACTGGGCGCGGTATTTCTGAATGGCGTCATTGCGGAAGATGCGGAACGTCATGTCCTGGTAGCGGCTGGCCTGGGTTTCGGCGGCGGCGTTCTTGCGGAACGCAACCCGTTCTTCAATGAGGCGGACGCCGCGGGCGAGAGTTGACTGATAGTTGCCGACGCTTTGTGATACCGCTTCGCGCAGCGTGAGCGCCTCGAGGCGCAGCCCCGGCTCCTGGCGGATCAGTTGTTCCAGTTCCTTCAGCTTTTGCTGCAATTCGTATTCGAACTGGGCGGCTTCGATTTCGATTGTCTCCACGCGGCGGACATCCTCTTGCGCGGTTTTTGTCATTTCGGCGGCGCCTTCGGCGATATTGGCACCAAGTCTCAGGGCTTTGGTGCCGATCTTGGCGCCCAGTTTGACGAGGCCGCGAGCGGGGGCGGTGGCATCATTGGCCACACCCAGCACTTTGGGCAGAGATTCCGTCGTGATATCCGTCAAACTATCCACGTCCTCCTTCAAGCCAGTGAACACATTGGCGGC
Organism: Verrucomicrobiia bacterium; assembly: GCA_036274115.1. Taxonomy (GTDB): domain Bacteria; phylum Verrucomicrobiota; class Verrucomicrobiia; order Limisphaerales; family JADLHS01; genus JADLHS01. The sequence continues at coordinate 20,500 of DASUGI010000040.1, read as the reverse complement.
GATTTTGAATCCGGCACCGGCGAGGCGCAACGTCGTTACCTGCCCGTCGGCCCGGTTGCGGATGGTAATGATGTCATCGCGCAGGGCGTATTTGGCTTCGAGGAGCTCGGTGCTGTCGTTAATCTGCAGCAGCAGGGCATCGTAATTCGCCAGCGCCTGTTTCAGCCGTGCCTGGCTTTGGAGAAGTTCGGAAAGCTTTTGCTGCAGTTCGCCCGGGGCGCGGCGTTCTCCCCAATTGGCCGGTGCGATCAAACCATAACTTGCGGATGACAGGGGGTAATTCACGGTGATCACCCCCTGGGTGACGACCGTCACCGTGTTCGCCGGCAAATCGCTGCTAAAGAAGAATTCGTCAATCGTCGGGATTCCGGGAGTGATTTTGGGGAACAATGGCTTGTAATACGTCGGCACGTTCGTGACCGTTCCTTCGATGCTCAACGCAGGTTCTCCATTCAGCGGAACACTGTTGACGTACATGTAATGATACAGGTCCGGGCCATCGTATCCGGCGGGATAGGTGCGACCAGCTCCGATGTCTCCCGCGTACGGATAGCCGAATAATTCGATCAAGCGGTTTTTGTAGTCCCGCTCCTGCTGGCTCACGTTGTCCGAGAAGCGGTTCACGTTATCCTGCAATCCGCGCAAGGCTTGCGAAAGTTGGTTGGCATGATTGAAGACGGTGACGGTATTGTTCAACGTCTCAATCGCGCGATCATAGATCTGTTCAAAGTGCGTCTTTCCGGCGGAGATCAACGATGGGTCGATGTCGAACGGCACAACGTTCTTGGTGAGGCCCAGGGGATTCAACCCGGAATCTGCGCGATCGAGCTGGCCCTGCACATTCTCGTATCCGGCGAGAATCTCGTTCACTTCCACAACCGTGGTGCGGTCAATCTTCTGGATGCCGACGTGATTGGTGTTGGGATCGGTGGCGGGGAGAATCGCGTTGGCGACGACCCAATCGAAGAATGCGCCCGAGCCTGCTCGATGCGCCCACTCGGAGAGTCCCCACGCGCGATTGGCATCCGTATCCTTGTAGCCCTGGTATTGGCCGGCGGGATCGTCCACGTAATTGATGCGATAGGTGAGGTCCACCAGTTCGGCGCCAGTCTTGGCTTTGGCCGCGGCGGCGCGGGCGAATTTGCGTTCGTCGAGGTAATCGACCACGACCGGCACGCCGGCGAGCAGGATGGATTCGCTGCGGGCAATCCAATCGAAGTTCGTGTTTTGCAGGAGCGAGTAATAGGTTTTGGTCGCGGTGAGGTAATGTCCCCACGCATCGCCGTGGCCCTGGGGATACATGATGCGCGCGTCATCAGCGGTAATGAAACCGTCGCTGTTCTGGTCGGTGATGTTGTAAGCCTGGGCGTAAGCGACTTCGCCTTCGCCGTGGGTGAAGTTCCAGAACAACCGGTTGTAAGCCGGGGCGGAGCGCACCGTGGCCGAGCGATCATCGCGTCCGCGCAACAAAACCAGCTCCTCTTCCAACAGCGAATCCAACTGATTCTGGAACGTGAAGATCGAAGGCGCGAGCGTGCCGTAGCCGGCGTTGTCGGTGCGGAAGCCAATGGTTGGATCAGCAGCATCCGCGTAGGCTTCGTTGCCGAGCAACATGTAGAAGTCCGCGATGCGACTGGCCGCGAGGAGCAGGGCGTTGTTGGCGGGCGGAAAGTTGATGCCGGGCGTGGCGTCGATGCTCAGGTTCTTCGCGCGATTGAGCACGGTTTGATACGCGGAGATCAAGCCGACATTGTTGATGTTGTCGCCGTCGGGATTGAAGGCAATATCGCCTTCGTAACGCGCCCCGGCTTGTTGCAGCATGCTCGCGAATGTAACGGTTTCATTTTCATGGAATTCATCCGTGCGCGCCTCGAAGGGGTTCAGGCCAAACACCACACGCTTGACCCAGCCTTCGGCCAGTTGCGGTCCGTCACCGCCGATGACGCCCACCCAATCCGTCCAATTCGTTTCGCCATTGAGGGAATAGCCACGGTAGCGGCACAGGAACCAATTATCCGCGAGCGTCAGCAAACCGCCGACCGCTCCGTCGCCGATGGTGATGTCGTTGAAGCCATTGGCGCCGGCGGGGATGCTGGGAAACGGCGTCCAATCGTTCAGGGCGGTGACGTTTCCGTTGGCGTCCACGGTGGGCAGGTTGGTGTGATTCAAGGACGGGTCATCGGGCATGTAATACCACTCGAACTCGAAGCGCTGGGGTTCCCCGCCGAAATCCGCGCTGTGGCGCAACGTGAGTTTCTCGTCGAAGACGTTGTCGGGGTAAAGCACCTTGATGTCGCCCCGGAACGGGCCGTCGGCCACCCGAATGACGTGTAACTTGACCGGCAAACCGAGGGTGGAATCGTTGTTCTCGACGACCGTGATAAATCCGGTTCCCGTACCGAGCCCGGCGGTCAGCACCTTGGGAAGGTCGCCAAGGTCTTCGGTTTGCAGGGGGCCGGTGCGGATGTTGAGATTGGTATCGAGATTCGGCGCGGTGAATCCGATCAACAATTCCTGGTCCGGCAGATTATCGCCATTGCGGTCGATGCGATTGGGATTGCGAGTGAGGTCGTAGAGTTGGTCAATGGCCTGCACGAAGGCGGTGTCCGTGCTGAGTTGTTTGATGCGATCGCGCTCGCGCGGGCTGAGAACGTTGATGAGCAACAGCGGGTTGGCCGGCCCGCCATAATCGAGACTTTCATCCAACAAACCGGCGAAACTGAGTTGCTTCGTCAGATCGTCATAGCGCAAGCGCGAGCGCAGCGAGTAGGGGAGACTGGCGAACACGCGTTTTCCGGCGTCGTTCGCGGTGACGATGGTGGCCGGGAGCGTAAAGTTGGTAGCCAATTGCAGCGTGCGCGCGCTCAAGGGATCGAAGAGGCGAACGAAGGAGTCAATTGCGTTAGTCGCAAAAGGATTGCCTTGATCGTAAACGACGTTGGCGGCGGCGAACTTCCGAATGTCGGGCAGACCGAACTTCGCGTTAAGCAATGTTTCACCGATTTGCAACGTCGGCACGTTGATGGGCCAGGTGACATTGTAGGTGACGTCCACCGGAGTGCCGGCAATGCCGCCGGGACGACGGTCCAGCCAGGGAACACAGGTTCCCACCGGAGCGTCCGGAGTGCCGTCGAGGTTCAAGTCATAAAAGAAATCCGGTTGCAACGGATACCAATAGCGCGCGACGATGTTGGTGGCGGTGTCGCCCGGACCGGCCGCGCGCGCGTAGAGTCGCCCGAGGTAATCCTGAAAACCGGGTCCGGCGACGACGCGATTGCTGAGGTTGCAGAGATTCAGGAAGGTCAGCGGTTCGGGCAGCAGCAATTCGGAGCCGGCAACTCCATTGTAAGTCAGCGGGAACGTTGCATTCGTGGTCACAATTTTGAAAACCTTCATCGCCCACTCGTCCGTGTCCGGCGAAAGGTATTTCAACAGGGTGTAGGGTTCGGACGCTTTCGGGCTGAGCACGTTGTTGAGGTCGTTGCGCAAGGCGTAAAGGGTGTCGCCATAGAGCGCGGCGTGCTCTTCGTTGGGATTGAACCCGGGTAGATTTTTGTCCGGCTGATTGTAAACGCGTTTGGACGGATACTCCAACACACTCAATGCGCCTGAGCCCAGGCGGCTCGCGAGCACAATTTCGGCGGCGTCAACGGGCCACTCGGCGACATACTGCACCGGCGTGGACGGCCACCCAATGCCGTTCGCGCTCGTGCGATACCAGACCACCACGAGGTCGTCCGAAGCGGAGGCGGTGTCCTTGTTCACCGGGAGGATTGGTCCGGTGCGGCTGGGGCGATCGTAGGCGCGCTCGTCGCCGACGCCGTCATAGAATGCGTTTGTGAAATAAACAAAACCATTCTTTCCGGCTGGATCGCTGTGGGTTGGGTGAGTCAACGGCGTTCCAATGATGGCGGTTTGATTGTTTGTCAAATGCTGTGGGTCGTTCCAATTGACGGTGCGCACGACCTCAAATTTGCTCGGGTGAACGGCAGGATTGGGTGGCTGGCCTCCCGTATCCAGGAAATGCAGCACGGACCAGCCCGGTTGCGCCGCGGTGAAGAGCTTGGTGCTGGCGTCCACGGCGGCGCCGTTGATGGTGGTAAAGGCGAGGTTGAGAAACTTCAGCGGAAAACTGCCGGTCGCCGGCTCCAGTTCGGCAGGGGCATTGGCGACGTAGATGACGGGATTGGTGGGATAGGAGATGCGCCCGACGGCCGTGACCACCGCGCTGGTGTTGGTGGGATTGGTGGTCAAGGGCCATTTGAAAATCGCGGTCACCTGGCGCAAGGGGAAGAGCTTGTGCTCGGCGATGCTCCACGCGAACGAGTTCAACGCGTCGCTGTCCGGCTGGTCTTTTTCCAGGATGGTGATGAACGGCTGGCCAATGGCGCCGTTGTTATAGGCCGGGTCCTGCGCATCCAGCGGCACGGGGATTTCCTGGCCTACGATGTAATTGTTGTGTTCGTAAACGCGATTGGCATCCAACCGGGCGACAAAGATGTCGCGATTGTTTGGCGTGCTCAACGCGACGTAACCAATCTGGATCGTGCCTTGATACGTGCCCGAAACCACGATGGAGTTGTCTGAGCCTGCGGAAATCGAACCGGCCATTTCCGCTCCCGCCGAACCGATCTTTTGCGCCCAGGTCCAATCGCCGTCAATCAGTTGAGCAACGAAGACGTCACTGTTGCCGGAAGAGATGAGTGAATTCGTGCCGAGCGTGGTGCTAAATGGGAAATCACCGGCCACATAAACGCGTCCCAACGAATCCACCGCAACGGAGCGAAGGTTTCCCGGACTGCCCTGCGTCAGCCCCTGGGTGTATTCCTGGTAAGCCGCTTCCGTGTTGAGCTTCAGGACGAAGATATTCGTGCTGCTACCCATGTTGACATTGTTGAGCGTGTTGCCGAAGTCGGCCGTGCCACCGAACTGGCCCGCGAGATAAAACTCATTGGCCGCGTTGCGAGTGATGGCCGTGGCGCTGTCGTTGTTAGCACTGCCGCCGCGCCGCGCCAGCACCCACGCTCCCGTCGGCGTCAATTTGGCGACGAACAAGTCCGTGCCTCCGGCGTTGGTCAGACTGGTCGAGCCGATCGTTGCCGTGCCGGAATAATGCCCGGCGATGTAAAGGTTCGTGCTGCTATCCACCGCGAGGGCGTTGGCAAAGTCACCGCCCGTGCCGCCGCCGCGACTTGCCCAGAGCCAGTTGCCTTCGGAATCGAGGCTGGCTACAAAAATGTCGCCGCTGCCGGCGTTGGTCAGCGTGCTCGAACCAAACGTCGCCGTACCGGAATAGTTGCCCGCGACAAAGATGTTTGTGCCGATGACTGCGAGCGCATTGGCGGTGTCCGTTCCCACACCGCCCACACTCCGCGCCCAGAGCCAGTTTGTTCCAAAGCTGTCGAGTTTGGCGACGAACAGGTTGGTGTCGTTACTGGAAACCAGTTGGGTTGTGCCGAAGCTGTTCGTGCCGCTGAATTGGCCGGCGACATAAACGTTGCCGCCGGAATCAACACCCATGGCTTTGACGAGCGTGAACCCGTTGGAACTGGCGGGGATGTTGACCGCCCACAGCCAATCCGCCTTGCGCGACATTTTGCCGATGAAAGCATTGGCGGTTGCGCCGCCGGAAGGTGTCATGGGCGATTTGAAACTGGCCGAACCGGAAAAAGTTCCCGCGACAAACGTGTTGCCCAGGCCATCCAAAACGTGCAACGGAACGGAGGCTTCACCGCCGGTGAGTTTGGTGGAAACCGGCCAGCCGGAACCAAGGACCAGCGTGGTGAAAGTTTGATTCGCGCCGTAGTTGGTCGTGGTGGTGTTGTAACCGACGAGCCGATAATGATAGGTCGTGCCGGGGTCCAGCCCGGTCAAAGCGGCGCTGAGAGATACGTTGGCGAGGGAAGCTGGATTGTTTTGCAGGCCGATGGAAGTGCCGTAAGCAATCGTAGGCCCGTATTCAAAGTAGGTGACGAGCGCTTCGCCGGAGGGGTTGGCCAAACCGCGCAACGTGGCGGAAGTCGCCAGCACGGGCGAGGGCGTAAGGGTGTTCACCAGGGGATGAATCGTGCGCGCGCCGGAGGGAATCCAGATCGGACCGCCCGTCAACGTCGCATTGGCCGCATTCACCAGGTTGACGGTGCTGAGGCCGAATCCTTCGTCGAAGAGCAACCACGCCGCCAGACCCGTTTGAGGCAAGTTCAAGCGGCGGTTGAAATTGGCGGCGATTTCCGATTCGCTACGGGCCACCAGCCAGACGCGCACGTCATCAATCGCGCCCTGGAAAAACTGATTGCCGACTTGCCGCGCGCCAATTTGCAGGTCATTCGACCCCGTGACCGCGTCTGTGATGTTGCCCGTGGCGTTGGTCGCGCTGGCCAACGCGCCGTTTGTGTAGAGCCGCATGGTGCTGCCGTCATAAACCAACGCCACGTGCATCCACTGATTCAAAGGCGCAATGACTCCGGTATTGATGAAGAACCAGCCCGGTGACGTGTTCGCAATCGCCCAGCGCAATGTGCCATCCGCGTATCGGGCAAGTTCGTATTCGCCTTCCTTGTTGACGATAATCCCGCCGCTCCCACCGCTGCCGGAGCCTGGCCCGGTCGGATAAATCCAGGCTTCGACCGTCAGATTGGTAGAGGCTTTGTAGGCGGTGCTGTTGCCCACGATGACGCGGTCATTGACGCCATCAAATTGCAGTGCCGTTTGCGCGCCGGGTACGGGCATGTAGAACAATTGGGTGTTGCCATAGTTCGTGCCGTGATCATTGGCAGCCACGAGACGGAACGAGTAATTGGGACTGAATCCGAGGTTGGAGACAATGGCACTGACATTGATAAATGAATCGCCGGCAGGCAACGGCAACTCGGGCGTGGCGGAATCAAGATGGCCAGCCGCCCCGTATTCGAACCAGTAACGCCCTGGCAGGGAGTTCTCCAGGTAGACCGTGCCCGGCAATTCTGCGCTTCCGAAGCCAACGTCCGAGAGATCCATGGGAGTGGTGGTGGCGATGGGCACACTGACGAAAGCAGTCGAAGGCGACCATTCCGGACGACCCACGAACAAACCGGTAAGGTTGTTGGGACCAGAGTCGGCAATGGCCGAACTGCCGCCGTCGTCCATGCGGTAATACGCGACCAAGCCGGGCTCGCTGCCAATGAGCCTTTCGTTGAAGGCATTTCTGATCTGATCCGGTGAACGCGCGACATTCCAGACGCGGAACTCATCCAGTTCGCCGTCGAAAGCGTAGGCGGTGCTCCCGGAAGCGTATCTACCAATGATGAGAGGCTGGCCCACGGACAGTGCATCAGCGCCCGGTGCTTCGGCTTCGAGGATTCCATTGCGGTAGATGCGCCGGTAGTTTCCACTCACGCTGGAGACGAATGCGAAATGATGCCAGTTCCCGAGCAGAGATACGGGCGGGGTGTACGTCAGCGTGCGTGAGGGGGTTAATCCCCAGTCCCAACTCACGGAACCGTCAGCTCGTGGCATTCGCGCCCGAAATGCACTCACGCTGACTTGCGCCTCAAGGAAGTTGAACGTGCCTTGCTCTTTGAGCGAACGCGCCTTCATCCAGAATTCGACGGTCACTTCCGTGCTGGGCGAGACCGTGCTGAACCCGGGAACGCGTACGGCATCGCCCCCTCCATCAAAGTCCAGCGCTGTCCCGGAGCCGGGAACAAGGGTTGCCAGGCTGTTAATCGCACTGGCAACGGCTCCGTTCGTACTCTGAGCCACGCTGCGATAGTAGTGCCGTACGCCAACGGGCAGGCCATTGGCCGTTGCGGTCACGCGCGGCAGAACCGCTGGCGCCGGTGAAGCGACGCGCGTGGCGCTGCCGAGCATCGTGCCATGGCGTGGGGCGTTGGCGCGAGAATCCACGACGGTCGTGCCCGAGTCGCCGTCAAACCGGTAGTTCAGCAACAAGTTTGGGTGCGTGGGATCGGCGGCTTGCGTCAGATCGTCGCGAATTTCCGATGCCGTGCGCGCTACGTTCCAGATGCGAACGTCGTCCATGATTGCATTCGGATAAGTATCGACCAACCAGTTTGGTCGCCCCAGGAAAGTGTTGGTTCGCAATACGCCCAGAGGAATGTTGACCGTTCCCTGTGCCCAGAGGACGCCGTTGGAATAAAGGCGCGCCTGATTACCCTGTAGGGTGACTGCCAGATTCACCCATTGGTTGAGCGGAACCTGGGTGGGAGAAGTTAACGAGCTGCCGGCCGCGCCGGCGTAGGACCAGAGTTGAAACGTTCCAGTGCCGCCGCTGCCGAGTGAGATCAGAATGTTGTCCCGGTCCGGACCGTTTCCGAAATCCAGAAAACTGGCGTAGCTCGAATAGCTGCGGACAAACGTTTTGAATTCGACGGTGAAATCGCCATTGAACCAGATGTCGTCCGGCACGTCCACGTAAGCAGTGCTGCCGTTGAGATCGAGCGCGGCGTTGGTGCCGGTGACTTGAGTCGGCGCCGTGGTTTGCGTGAATGCGGGCCGGATGTGACTGCGCCAAAGCGGATCGCCCACGAACACACCCGTGCGTCCATTGCCGCTGCTGTCGTTGATCACGTTTCCTGCTGCTTCGTCGAATTTCCAATAGCCGCCGAGCGCGTTGAAGTTTGGATGCGTATTGTTGACATCCCGGAACATCCAGTCCCGAATCGTCGACGCCGTCAGGACCGCGTTGGTCCAGATACGAAAATCGTCCAGCGCGCCATTGAAATAGCTGGAAGTGGGCGGGTAATGTCCGAATCGCAGCGGGCCCGTGCCGGTGAAGTTGGCCGGGGAGGTATCCTGTCCCACCAGCACGCCATCGCGATACATGCGGCGTTGCTTTGTGACGCTGTCAAAGGTGAAGGCCCAATGATGCCAGAGCAAATCATCGCCGCCAGCTTGGATGTTCAAGTCATTATTGAAGAACGCGAACGTCATCTGGTTGTTGGCGCGAAAGCCGAAAAGCAGAAAATTGTTCAGCGTCGCTGTCGTGCCCAGGCTGAACAGAAAGTCGTTTGCTGCGGCCCTCCCGCGCCGTGCCCAGAATTCAACCGAGAAGGATTGGTTCGCCAGACTCGGACTGTTGGTGATGTTGATGTAATCGTTCACGCCGTCGAAGCGCAACGCGGTTGAACCCGCTCCAAACTCGAACCGGTTGGTGGTTGGCAATCCGTAGCCTTCCGTCCACGCGCCAAAGATGGCGGCGTTGGTCGTCACTCCCGTTGTTTCGCCCGCGAGCGCGACGGGTTGGGTCGCATCGGCCGCACGATTCACCACCGCGCCATTCTGTAAGAGCCCCGAGAAACCGTGACCGGAAAAGTCGGGCACGCGTGCGCCACCCGATTCATCCGCCGGGTAATAGAGCAGGAGGTTGGTTTCCGCTCCCGTAAGCCGCTGACGCATGTTCTGTTGAAGCTCCGCGATGCTGCGAGCCGTGTTCCAGATGCGAAGCTCGTCGAGGTCGCCGTTGAAGATGTCGCTGGGAACGTTTGATGTGTAACGGGCGCCGACAATTACGGTGGTTGGGCCACCCGCGGGAGAGGAGCCGGATCCAGGGTCAACCACCGGGTCCAATTGACCGTTAAGATAAATCCGGCGCGTGCCGCTGGTGTAGGTGACCGCCACGTGAGTCCAAATTCCCATGGGGATAGTATTACTCGAACCAAGTATGAAGTTGGGTCCGGCCTCCCGATGAAACTCAACTCTGCCATTGGTGCCGATGGCCAGATAATATTCACCCCACACGCCTCCGTTGTATTTGCTCACAATGAACTGAGGCGTGTTCAACGTGTTCGGCTTCACCCAGGCCTCAATTGTGAATGCGTTGGTCCCGGGGAATCGCAAGCCAGCCACACTGTTCTCCACGGCCACATGCGAATTCGTGCCGTTGAACTTGAGCGTCCCCGCGGATGCCGTCAGGGCGAGTGACATCATGAGCAGCGCGGCAACGCAGCTTTTGAAGTTCGCGCCCAACCCAATTGTTGCACTCAGCTTGTTCATGTTTGGTGAGGGTTCAGGGTGTCGGGCTGGGATTTAACTCGGCGATCTGCGAGACGCGCGTGAGTCGGAACGTTCCGCCAATCCGGATCGGATTCTTGTGCAAGCCGGTGATGATTTCGGAATAATTTCCGCCCAGTTCGTTGTGACCGTAGTCCGGTGCCGCCGGCCCGGGCGGCGGCGAAGCTGTGAGTTGCAGTTGCACCTGGCGGGTGACGGGGTACGACTCAGCAGCCGGTCCGTCGAACCGCGCGTTCAAGTTGTCATGGTCAGGATGATATTTGTGCTTGAACGGATTGTTCGGGTGATCGGCTGGTAACGTCAGCGTGGCGGACAAAGTCTGGCCGGCGGCGAACCAGCCGCTGACGTGGAGATAATTGCTATTGGGTGTGCTGGGAAAATCATAACCCACCGTGCTCAGGCGCCGCCCCACCGGTTCGCCGTCGCGCACGGTTGCGCCCTGGAACAAACCGATCAGGCTGTCATCCGTCAGCAGTACATATTCGCCGCGCTTGTCCATTGCGACATTTCCGTTTCCGGCATTGGTATAAGTGCCGTCCCGCCACATCTGGATTACTTCCTTGAGCAGGCGCGTTTGGCCACTGGCATCCACGTGCAACAACAGCCGCAGATTCATTTCCGATTTGGTGGGCGTCAGGTTGGTGGGATTGGTCGAATGCGCTTCCGAAACCGCATTGATGGAGGCGCTGCCAACCCAAAGGCCCGCATGCGATTTGGCCTTTTCCACCGCCGAGGTGATAACATCCGCGCTACCGCCGCTGGCCCTCACCGGGACGAGCAGTCGTGTGCCCGCGCCGTCTTTGATTTCGAGGACCGAAGCATAATCGTTGCTGCCAAAGTTCTGTCTTCGGATCGCCAGTCGAATCCTGGTTTCGCTTCCGGCGGCGGGTGTTTGCACTAATGTGCCGGGGAGGGCCGGCCATTGTCCGCCCAGGTTGGTAACGAATTGATAGTAAGAAAGTGCTCCCGGTCCGTTCGCCGCGATCTCCTGGACCAACGCATTCATCGGCCCGCTGGATTTGTTGGCAAGGCGCAGGTCGAGTTCCGTCAAATCCGTTCCAAAGTCCAGACCGTCTCCCAAATCCACGGACGCTGTGAGCGGAGCGACGTAATCCGATGCGCCCTGGGTATAAATCCAGTATGCCTCGCCGGATTTGGTCACATCGTTGGTGGCCACTTGCGTCCATTGTCCGGAACTGTTCAACCGGTAGATTTGTTGCATCTGACCATTGACCGGATTGAAGTGAGCCTTTGAATGGCGGAAGAAATCTGCGAACGTCGACGGATTCGTGGGGCTTACCGACAAGCCCCGCAGGTTGAACGAGTCCGGCACCCAGGCCAACGACCTGAGGGCGGGGCGTCCCATGATGTTCCACATCACCGAAGTCGCGTTGGTGCATTTGACGAGGTACGGTCGGTTGGCAAAGACCGCAAAAAGGTTGTTGAGAAAGGCCTCCGAGCGGGAAGGATGAAACCAGCGCAGCCAGCCGGCTTCGTTGAAGTTCTGCTCGGACGCATTCTGAATGTAGTCCACGCTCGAAAGCCGTTCCGCGCGCGTCCACACGCTGGCGACGGGAAGGCCGGCGAACACTGAATTAGCTTCGTTGTCGGCAGGCTGCACTTCGAGGTACACGGCGTTCCAGCCGGGTTGGAGCGTAATCGTCTGGGTGATGACCTGTCCGATGGCAGGTGTCAGCCAGAGGGTGAGCATGAGCGCGGTTGCCAGGCTGGATCGGAGGAGGGTTTGCATTGTTTTCATTTGGCAGACAAATCAGCTTCCAGGGAGCGCTGGAGGTGCGGCGTTGGAAACCTGGGTTGGAGTTGAAATTGAATTGAGCACGTCGCGATTCACCTTGATGTCCAGGCCGCGTTTCATTTCAGCGAAGAACTCCTGCTCACGCTGCGCCCTTTTCTGTTGTTGAAGCTCATAGCAGATGGCTTCGCGAACGTCGATGAGCGGACGGGTGGACGCCATGCGGCGTTCCAAAAGGCGGACGATGTAAACTCCGTTGGAGACAACGACCAGCGGAGCGACTTCGCCGGCTTGCTGCAATTGAAGCGCGGCGGTCATCACGGCAGGATGGCATGAAGCCGGTTGACCCTCGTGCAGCCAGCCGGTGTCGCCGCCCGTGTAGCGCGTGGCCTGATCTTCGGAGTGTTGTTGGACCAACGCTCGAAATCCAATCGCGTCGGCGCTGGCCGCTCGTTCGCGCAGCGCTTCGGCGTTTGCAAGCAACGCCGCGCGCCGGGTTACATCCGCTTTGGGACTGAGCGGCAGCCAGATGAGTCCGGCACGAACGGCGGCTGGAATCTGGAAGCGAGCCAGGTTGCTTCCGTAAAACTTTTGGATTTCCGCGTCCTCAACTTCCGGTTCTTTGCCGAAGCGTTTGGCAAATTCAGCCTCCGTATATCGCGCCACGATGAGGCGTTCAACCAACGCCACAGTTTCAGGGGAACGATCCAGTCCGGCGGCGCGCGCTTTGGCGAGCGTGGCCTTTTCGCGAATCAGGTCCTCCAACAATCGCTGCTGCTGTGCTTCAGTGATGGGAGCGTTGTGCCAACGGCGATTCTGTTCGGCTTGAAATTCGCGCGCGGTGATCGGTTGATCGCCGACCCAGGCGAGGATTTCTTCCTGCGTCGGACTACCAGTTGCCTGTTTTGGATCCGCTTTCTTGCTGCAGGAGCAACAGAGGACCGCCAGGAGGACGGATAACAGGACGCAGGCATGAATCATAAGCTCCGCACTATTTCGAGGGGTTGACGGGCTGACTCCAGTTGAATCAATGAGTCCATTAGCCGCCGCGTTAAGTGCGCTGAAAGCCAAAAAGTTCGCCACCTGGAGCAGGGAGGCGCACCGGCGGTGTGAACGGGCGGACGCATTTGTAAAAACGGGTTTCGCTGCGGTCAGGGGGATCCGATTGGGTGAGAACATCCCGACGCGGACGAAAAGGGTTCGAAAATCTTTTACCACTCAGGGTAAAGGGGTGTCAATGGATTCCATGCAGATTTCTAATCGAAATTGACCTCAAGGAATCAACTAAACGTTTTTTAAATGAATGGAGTCTTTGGTTTGAGCCCGTTCGTCGTCGTGCTCGTCCTCGGTTAAAGAGAATTCGAGGAGGAGGTCGAGAACGAGGACGACCAGGATGGTTGCAGATCAGGGGGTAAAACAAAGAAATCAAGTCAAGGGAATGAATGGCAGAGGAATGATGCTAAAATCCAGTGGTGCATCCAACAACGCCGCTTCGTTGCTGCCCGCTGGAAAAGGTGGACGTCGCTTGGATTGGCAATGACTTCTTCATTCCCTTGACGTCCATTCCCTTGACTGCTGCTGCGGCTGGCTTTCAGCACAGCCGCGCTCCGAGTCGGTCGTCCTCGGTTTTTAAAGGAATTTCGACGAGGAGGACGAGAACGAGGACGAGGAGGATGGCGCAATCTCCCGGTGTCGGGATGGCTGCCCTGCGACGACGACGCGTGTTGAGGCGTTGACAGGAACGAGCTGTAGGCTTAAGAACTGCAGCGATAGCCTTATGTCTCAGCGTTGGCAGACTCCTTGTCCCTGCAGCGCCTCGCGCTCCTTTCGAGGAGGACGTGCCTTTACCTTGATCGAGCTTCTGGTGGTCATCGCCATTCTGGCGGCATTGCTGTTGCCCGCGTTGAGCCGAGCGAAAGAATCGGCCCACCTCACAGCCTGCAAGAGTAACCTCCGGCAACTCGGCATCGCTCTTTCATCGTACGTAAACGACTATCATGCCTATCCCTTTGTAGCCGAGAATGGCCGGTGGTTGTCTGAAATCGAGCCGTACATGGGGGCAAAGTTCAACAACCGCGTGATCACGGGGCAAGCAAGTGGAGGGAGTTCAGTTTACCAGTGCCCGAGTTATGCCCTCATCACCACCCCGCTTGCGAGCCCGTTGCCTGATATTCCAATCCTCTACGGTTGGGGTAGCTATGGTTACAACTTTGGCGGGACTACTTATTTGCCGAATACATGTGTGGGCCTTGCAGAAGTTCAATTCGGAGCGGTTACATTGCCCGGCTCCCCCGGCGCGAAGTTAGCTGTGCGTGATAACGCAGTTGTTTCGCCTAGCTCCATGATTGCGATGGGTGACGCGCCAATTGCAATCGTAGGCCTTGGCCCAAGTCAACAGTTTGTGCCAGTTGGAATGCAATGGGTGAGTCAGTCTTGGGGATGGGCATCCGTTGATGACAACAACCCCGCCTTTGGCAGCGGCACCGCTTTCATGAAGAAGCGCCATCGAGATCGCTGGAACATCATCTACTGCGATGGTCACGCTGAAACTTGGGCGCGGAAGAAGTTATTCAACTACAAAAACGACGAAGTCATGAAGCTTTGGAACCGCGACAACAAGGCCCACCGCGAATGGATTGACCCGAGCTTGCCGAATTGAACCAACACGCGCGCGCCAAGTAACTCTCCCGCCACGGACTTTGCGCCCGCAGTGCAGGAAGTGCGGGCGCAAAAAATGAATTAGCGCGCGGCGCTGGCGGTGGCGGTGGCAGCCGCCGGCGAATGTTTGATCAGGTGGTAAATGTAATCCTTCAATTTCGCGCGACGCATCTTGCGCTCTTCAATCTCCTGATCGGTGGCGAAGTCTATCTCCTCTTCAATGCGATAGATTTCGTCATCGAGCCGATGATACTCATCATAGAGATGACGGAAGTGCACGTCGCCCTGAAGGCGTTTGATGGCGTCGCGGTGTTCGGGGAACTCGTGTAGGATCGGATGATGCAGGTCCATGGGACAATCTCCTGGTTAAGGTTTGTTTGACCAACTTCATGGCAACTCGGACTTGCGCTTAATTAACGCCCGTTGCCCGCCGGACGCCAGCCCTTTTTTGCCGGAAATTTACCGGACGTTGTCGTGCGGAATCCCCGTGTATTCCATGCCCACCAGGCAGAGGTCGTCATCGAAAGCGTGATTGGCGGAGAAGTCGCGGATCTCCTTGAGAATCGCGTCGAACAATTGCGCGGCGGGCAGGTGCAGTTGTTGAGTGACACTGGCGGCGACACGTTCCTGGGAGTAAATCTCGTCTGTGGCGGAGTGCACTTCGTACAGGCCGTCCGTAAACAACATCAGCAAATCGTTGGCGGCCAGTTTGGTTTCCGACGTCTCGTAAGCGGACTTCTCAAAGAGGCCGAGGGCGGGCTGACCCTTCTTGGATTTGTTCTTCAGTTGCTCAACGACCTTGGCGGAACGTCGGACGAGCAGGGGCTTGGGATGGCCGGCGTTGGAATACTGCATCTGGCCGGTCGTGGAGTTGGCCACAAGATAGAACGCGGTGGTCAGGACGGGCGACCCGGCATGCTTGAGAATGGCAAACAACTCGGAGTTGAGTTTCGTCATGAACGGGCCGGGGTCATGGGCCACGGGACGGAGTTCCTCAACCAGGGCGCGAATCATTGCGGTGACGAGGGCCGAGCGCACGCCGTGTCCGGCGACGTCGCAGATGAAGACGGCGACCTCGATATCGGAGATCGGCGCGACGCTGAAGAAATCGCCGCCGACCGTGCCGCTGGGATGGTAACGATGCGTGAATTGGAAGGCACTGGCCTCGGGCGCCACGGCGTGCGGAAAGACCGGATAGGATTGCGGCAGCATGGTCACCTGGATTTCGCGTGCCATCTTCAGGTCGTCTTCCATTTGGGCGTTCTTGACGCGGAGCATTTCGCGGCTCTCGGCGAGTTCGGTGTTGGCCTTGCGAATGCGTTGCTCGGCCATCTTTTGTTCGGTGATGTCCCAGAACATTCCCTGGAGTCCAATGATTTCCCCGCTGAGATCAAAGATGGGGATCTTGAGGACGTGCAGAAATCGGTTTTCCTCTTTGGTGAACTTGTTCTCCTCGATGTGTTCAACGACCTTGCCACTCTGCATCACCTTGAGGTCATCGTCCTGGCGCTGCTTGGCCAGTTGATCGGAGAAGATGTCAAAGATGGTCCTGCCCAGCAGTTGCTCCAACGGGATGCCAACCACCTTGCAAAATTGTTTGTTCGCGAACGTGTAGCGGCCTTCCAGGTCCTTGCGGAAGATGCATTGCGGCATCGTGTCCACCAGCGAGTGATAAAGCGCTTCGGATTCGCGCAAACTTTCCTGCGCCTGGCGCACGCGTTCCTCGGCGAGCTTCTGTTCGGTAATGTCCCAGAAGATTCCCTGCAAACCGATGATGGAACGGTCTGCACCGTACAGCGGAGTCTTGACGACTTGCACCACGGTTTTGCTCTGGCCCAGCGGCTGATGTTCCTCGACGATCTCGAGCGTCTTGCCCGTGGACATGACGCGGTCGTCGTCGACCTTGTATTTCTCGGCCAGTTCTTTGGGGAAGAAATCGAAGTCCGTTTTTCCGAGGATATCCTCAAGCTTGCAGTGGTAATGCTGGCAATACTGTTGGTTGGCAAACGTGAAGCGCCCTTGCAGGTCCTTGCGAAAGACGTTCTGCGGCATCGTTTCCACCAGCGAGTGATAAAGCGATTCGGAGTTGCGCAACTCGGTCTCCGCCTTGCGGCGATGGGTGATGTCTTCGACCGTTCCCTCGTAGTAGAGCAGCCGGCCCTTGTGGTCGCGGATGGCGCGGCAGTTTTCGGAAATCCAGATGATGCTGCCGTCCTTGCGGAAGATCTGTGACTCGAAGTCCGTGATCGTATCATGCTCGTCCATGATACGTTTGAATTCTTCGCGCCGCCGCGGGAGCACATAAAGGCGGCTGGCGATGTCGGTCACGCTGGACATCAGTTCCTCGGGACTGGCGTAACCGTAGATGCGGGCCAGCGCCATATTGGCGATGAGATAGCGGCCTTCGGGTGTGGTCTGAAAAATACCTTCGACGAGGTGGTCGAAGATGCTGTGATAACGTTCTTCCGCTCGCAGCAGGGCGAGGTCGGCTTCGTGGCGTTCGATCGTGTAACGGATCGAGCGGAGCAGCCAGGTGGGATTAATCTGGCTCTTGACCAAATAATCCTGCGCGCCGGCGTGAACCGACTCCACTGCGATGGCCTCATCGTCCGCCGCGCCGAGGACGATTACCGGAATGTGGGGCGCGGCCTCCTGCAGGATCGTGATGTTGGCCAGGCCGGCGCCGTCCGGGAGAAAAAACTCCAGCAGGATGACCCCGAAGTTTTCCTGGGCGATTTGTTTCAGGCCTTCAGCCAGCGAGGGGACAGCCGCCACGCGGCCGATGGTGTCATGCGCGTGGTCCAGCATGCCGCTGACGGCACGGGCATAAGCCTCATCGTGCTCGATGAGCAGAATCCGTGCGGCCTGCCTTCGAGAAATCAATTCTGTATCGCGACCAAACATAACTAGTTGGTTCCCCGCCCCGTTCTAACCGAAAAATGGCAGGGGACCGCCGTCGGAGCAAGTCGATTGGCCGATGGGGAAGCGACTGGCACTGATGGCCGTAGGGGCAGATTGGCGTTCGGCCCCTGCGCCTGCGGGACGGGTTTTCGATCCGGCGCCCCAGCAAACTTCAACACGCTTGGCAGAGTTGACGAGCTGGCGATGGAATTCGGCGGTACGCGCATTAGGGAATCTGCGCGATTACGGAATATCGACCTTCACTTTGCATCCGGCTGATGGCCCAATTGTGTATCTCTCGCCCCTTGCTCGCTGCTAAATGCTCTGGTACAGCACGGGTAATTGATCAGGGTACTATGCCCTCCGAAGCAAATTCGGTTCAACAGCCGGCGCAGTTGTTCGCGACGACACATTGGACCGCTGTTGTCACCGCCGGCGGTGATACCTCGCCCGAATCACGTCGCGCTCTGGAGCAGCTTTGCGCCAGCTACTGGTATCCACTGTATGCCTACGTGCGACGGCAGGGGCACAGCGTGGAGGATTCTCAGGATTTGACGCAGCAGTTCTTCCTCCGCTTGCTGGAGCACAAGTATCTCAGGCTCGCCGATCCCAACCGCGGCCGCTTCCGCACGTTCCTGCTGTGTTCGTTGAAGAACTTCCTTACCAACGAATGGAACAAAGCCAATCGTGAAAAACGTGGGGGCGGTTGCCAGGTTATTTCGCTGGATACGGAGCAGACGGAATCGCGTTTCCGGGCCGAGCCGGCTGATCATCGGACTCCTGAGAAAGCATACTCGCGGCGGTGGGCGGTGGTCGTTTTGGACCGGGTGCTGAATCAACTGGAAGCTGAGTGTTCGGCAAATGGCCGAGGGCCGGTCTTTGAAAAAATCAAATCCTTCCTCTCAACCGATGGCAGCGAAAGTTCCTATGCTGAGATCAGCCAGCGGTTGGGCATGACGGAAGGCAACTTGAAAACCACCGTGTACCGCCTCCGACAGCGCTACCGTGAATTGCTGCGAGCTGAGATCGCCCGTACCGTGGATAACCCTGCCGACGTGGACGATGAAATCCGCGAGCTTCTGGCGGCGCTCAACGATTAGGCAAGAAATCTGTAACCTGTTCGCGTTTTCCTTGTAGGAATGGGCCGACTGCTTTTGACGTCACGTATGCCCGACGAGCGCCAATGTCCCAAGTGCGGGGCAGCCTTGCCCGCTGATGCGCCGAAAGGACTCTGCCCGCACTGCCTCATGGCGGCGGGCCTGGAGGGTGGCGACCCTGCGGCGCCGCCGCCAAAGATACCCAGCAAGGCAATTATCGAGGAGGAAATCGGCGGGCGTATCGATCGCTACAAGATCCTTCAGAAGCTCGGCGAAGGTGGGTGCGGTGTCGTTTACATGGCGGAACAAACTGAACCCGTACGACGGCGGGTGGCGCTCAAGGTTATCAAGTTGGGGATGGACACAAGGCAGGTCATTGCTCGCTTTGAAGCGGAGCGGCAAGCCCTGGCCCTGATGGATCATCCGAACATCGCGAGAGTGCTGGATGCGGGAGCCACCCTCAACGGAAGGCCCTACTTCGTGATGGAGCTGGTGAAAGGCGTTCGTATCACCGACTACTGCGATCAGAACCACCTCTCCGCCCGCGAGCGGCTGAACCTGTTCGTGCAGGTTTGCCAGGCCATCCAACACGCGCACCAGAAGGGAATTATTCACCGGGACATAAAGCCTTCGAACATCCTCGTGACACTCCACGACGGAGTGCCCATCCCGAAGGTGATTGATTTCGGTATCGCCAAGGCGACGGACCAACCGTTGACGGAGAAGACGGTGTTCACGGAGGTCGGACGTTTCATGGGCACGCCAGCCTACATGAGTCCAGAGCAGGCCGAATTGAGCGGACTGGATATTGATACCCGTAGCGACATCTACGCCCTTGGCGTGCTGCTGTATGAACTGCTCACCGGGCGAACTCCTTTTGATGCGAAAGAACTGTCGCAGGCAGGGCTGGATGAGATGCGCCGACGAATTCGAGAGGAAGAGCCCATCCGACCGAGCACGCGGTTGAACACCATGGCCAATGCCGATCTGACTAAAGTGGCTGAGCGACGTCAGTCCGAGCCGGCAAAACTGACGCGATTTCTTCGTGGCGATTTGGACTGGATCGTCATGAAGTGCCTTGAGAAAGACCGAATGCGTCGTTACGACACTGCTAATGGCCTCGCCATGGACATCCAGCGTTATCTCAATAACGAACCCGTGATCGCGTGTCCGCCGAGTTCACTCTATCGGTTCGAGAAAATGGTTCGGCGGAACAAGCTGGCAGTTGGGGCGTTGGGTGGGGTGACACTATCGCTACTCCTTGGATTGGGTCTGTCAACGTGGCTATGGCTCAAGGAGAGGGAATCGAGTGCGACCGTGCTGAAAGTGATACAGGCTTTTGACCAACACCAGAATCAGGTATGGCGGACCCGAGTTCCCCCGGCGCGTAAGTCCGCAACCACGCGGTCGACGAACGCAGCTTCAGCCGTGGTGCCACCCGGCGATGCCCGGCTGAATGGGACCAGTTACGCGCAGTGGGCGGCCGCCTGGTGGAAATGGTCGCAGGAGATGCCGTTGACGAATTCGGCTGGAGTGCTGATCCATCCGTTTCGTGTCGACGCAGAAGTCGATGTTGCAGCGTTTCAAAAGAATGACGTTTGGTTTCTTGCGGCGCCTTTTGGCACCGTAGAGCGTCGTTGCCGGATTCCCTACGGCAAGTCGCTGTTCTTCCCATTGTTTTGTGCGGAGTTCTCCAACATCGAGGAGGATTGGTACGCCGCGACTGCGATCGATCAGGCCGAAGGCGCCCGCTATGTGACGGATCAAGCTTTCAATCTGTTCTGCGAGATTGATGGAGATCCAGTCGCCAACCTCTCCAATTATCGCACCGCCAGTCCGCAGATTAGCCTCAGCGTGCCGAGCCCTTGGATCCAAGGTGAGACCGGAGGCATTGGCACTTCCTCTGGCGATGGGTATTTCATCTTCCTCGCCCCCTTACCGCCGGGGGAACATACGCTGCATTTCGGCGGCGCCATTCGCGTGCGAATTGGTAGAAATCCCATCCCTCTGGAGGGTAACATTGACGTTACCTACCATCTCACTGTGACGGAATCACTCAAGAAAACCACTGCCTTTGTCC
>DASUGI010000039.1:0-6425 GCA_036274115.1 Verrucomicrobiia bacterium | reverse complement strand
TCACGCCATGCAACGATGGCTTTTGGTCATGATTTGCTGACGCCGGAAGAACGCGTGCGGCAGGAGGAGACGTCGACGTCGGATAGTCTGTCCGGAGTGAAGACTTCGTTCTCGGCCTACCTGATGACGCATAATACGCGGGTCTCCATTTTCACGATGGCGTTGGGAATGACCTGGGGAGTGGGTACGGTGATCATGCTGTTTTACAACGGCGTCATCATGGGGGCCATCAGCGTGGATTACATCCAGGCGGGTCAAACAAAGTTTTTGCTGGGCTGGCTGTTGCCGCATGGAGTGATTGAAATCCCGGCCATCTTGATTGCCGGCCAGGCCGGATTGCTGTTGGCGCATGCGCTCATCGGCTGGGGACGACGCATTTCCCTGGCGGCACGATTGCGCGAAGTCTCACGCGATTTGACCACGTTGATTTTTGGCGTCGCTCTGATGCTGGTGTGGGCGGGGTTTATTGAGGCGTTTCTCTCGCAGTATCACGAGCCCGTCGTTCCGTACTCAGCCAAGATCGCGTTTGGGCTGATTGAACTGGCGTTGCTCTGCCTGTTTCTGTCGCGTTCGGGAAGGATGAATTCCAAGTTACAAGTTCCAGGTTCCAAGGGGGACGAGGGAACGTGGAACGCGGAACTTGAAACGCGGAACTCATGAAATCCGCCACGCTTCAGATCCGCACGCCGGAAGGCATCGTGTTTTCGCATCAGCTGGCGGGGCCGATCGTGCGTTTCCTGGCGTGGGCGGTGGACCTGATGTGCATCCTGGCCGCGCTGATGTTGGTGAGTACGGTCATGATGCTGGTGCATCTCGTGAGTGCCGGCGTTGGCGCGGCGCTTTCCGCCATTGGCTACTTCGTCGTCAGCATCGGTTACGGCATTGCGTGCGAATGGGCGTGGCGCGGACAAACCGTCGGGAAACGATTGATGCGACTGCGCGTGGTGGATGCCGAGGGGATGCGATTGCAGTTCAACCAAATCGTGATGCGCAACCTGCTGCGCTTCGTGGATTCTCTGCCGGGGACGTATCTGGTCGGCGGTTTGATCTCCTGGTTCAACTCGAAATGTCAGCGCCTGGGCGACATCGCGGCCAACACCATTGTCATTCGCATTCCGCGGGTCGTAGAACCGGACCTCGACCAGTTGCTGGCCGGGAAATTCAACTCGCTCCGGCAGTATCCCCACCTGGTGGCGCGTCTGCGACAAAACGTTTCACCCACCGAGGCGACCGTGGCATTGCAAGCCTTGCTGCGGCGCGACGAACTGAATGCGGACGCGCGGGTGGAATTGTTCGGCGAGATGGCCGGGCATTTCCGGGCCAGGGTGGAATTCCCCGCGGAAGCCACCGACGGCATTGCCGATGAACAATACGTCAGGAATGTGGTGGACGTGCTTTATCGCATGCGAACCGACAACCGGATCAGCGAACCGGCAAACCATTAAGAGCAGCCTTACCTTATCGCCCGTTCGGGCTCCACGCACTCCACCAGAGCAGATTCTTCGCACTCGGCGTGTTCGTTTGTTCGCGCATAAAGGTCCTGAAGTCGAGGAACTGCACGTGTCCCCCCACCGCCAGGACGACACCACCTTTCTGGTGCAACCGCCCAATACCTTCGTTGCGGTCGGGAAAACTACTCGCGTCATTGTAAGCGAAGGCTCCAATCGGCGGGTTGCCGAGCGTTTCATCGGGCTCCCATTGCAGGTAACACATGGGCGTGGGCACCTGAGTGATCTTCATGCTGCGATAAGCCACCGGGTTCGGATAGCCACAGACGGCCCCGTTCATGATGTAGGTGGACAGCTTATTGGCCCGGGCGGTGAAATACTTGCTCTTCAAGTCCAGCGAGCAGATGTAAGTCTTCGGGTTGGGCATGTACCGAAAATAAAGTCCACCCTGATACGCCAGCGTCGGATTGGCGACGTACGGGGCGACCGCCAGATTCGGCGGAGCGCCTCCCACGGGGGTGTACAACCAGCCCGGACCCGGTTGTCCGTTTGGCAGGTTCGGCGCACCCCAATTGGGAAAAGGCAGATACTCCAGGCTATCGCTCACGTACATGTTCATGGCGAGCGCCAACTGCTTGTTATTATTGACGCAATTGGTGCGCGCCGCTTTGTCTTTGGCGCGAGCGAGGGCCGGCAAAAGCATCGCGGCAAGGATGGCAATGATGGCAATGACGACGAGCAACTCAATCAGTGTGAACGCCCGTTTCGCCCGGGAGACGATGCAGGTTTGGCGATGATTCATAGTGGATGCATCAGAGCTTGCCGAGTACCGGGGAAAACCGCAAGTCACTCAAACGGGTGACGTTCTCCCGGAATGATCCAATTCAGCGGTCCTAATAGCCTGAGGCACAATAGAATCCGCCAGAGCCAGGAACGGCAGGCCTCAAACGCGTCCCGATGCGAAGCCACTCAGCCTCAAAACCAGCTTGCGTTTTCACCCCGCGACTCCCAAATCAGAGACATCGTGTCACGTTGAATTCACGTGCGCGACGTTCTGATTTCGATTATCAGGCAGCCCCGTGATGAGTGCTTTGCCGTACCTGTTGGCGCTGCCGCTGCTTGCCGCCAACGTTCTCGCCAGCTGGCCGGATTTCCGCGGGCCAGAGTCGGATGGTCGCGCCTCGGCGCCGGGCAACACCAAACTGCCGGGCCTGCCACTGCACTGGAGCGAGACGAGCAACGTCGTTTGGAAGACCGCCATCCCGCACAAAGGTTGGTCCACCCCGGTCATTCTCAATCGCCAAATCTGGCTCACGACCGCGACGGCAGATGGAAAGGAATTCTTCGCTCTATGCGTGGATGCGGATTCGGGAAAGATTCTGTTTAACGAGCGCCTGTTTCACTGCGCCACGCCGGAACCGTTGGGCAACAATCTCAATGGCTACGCCTCCCCCTCGCCGGTGATCGAGGCGGGCCGCGTGTACGTTCACTTCGGCAGTTACGGTACGGCTTGTCTGGACACGGTGAGCTTCAAAGTGATTTGGAAACGGGATGACTTGCCATGTCGCCATTTTCGCGGGCCCGGCTCGTCGCCCGTGTTATTCAATGACCTTCTGATTCTGACGATGGACGGCATAGACCTGCAATATGTCGTCGCGCTCGACAATGAAACCGGCAAGACGGTGTGGAAGACGGATCGCACCGCAAACTGGGATGACCTTGAAGCGGATGGACGACCGCGAGGCGACGGTGATTTCCGCAAGGCGTACAGTACACCGCTCATCGTAAGCGCGAATGGGAAAACGCAGATGCTGAGCATCGGCTCCAAGGCGGCCTACAGTTACGACCCGCACACCGGACGCGAAATCTGGAAGATCAATCACTCGGGATTCTCGGGTGCGACCCGGCCTTTGTATGATCGCGGCGTGGCGTATTTCAGCACCGGCCATGGCAAGGGCGAAATGCTGGCCGTGAAAACGGATGGCCAGGGTGACGTGACTCGCACGCACATTCTTTGGCGCCACAATCGTGGATTCCCCCGAATGCCCTCACCCGTGTTGGTGGACGGCCTGATCTTCATGGTCAACGACAACGGCATTGCGTCGTGCCTCGAAGCCGCCACGGGCAAGGAACTGTGGCAGGAACGGCTCGGTGGTGATTACGCAGCCTCCGTGCTCTATGCCGATGGCCGCGTGTATTGTTTCAGTCAACAGGGTAAGACCACGGTGCTCAAGGCGGCGCGCGCGTTTGAAGTGCTCGCGACCAATGAGCTTCCTGATGGCCTTATGGCTTCTCCAGCGGTGGATGGGAAAGCGCTGATTTTGCGGACGAAGTCACACTTGTATCGCGTCCAATCGGCATCTGGAAAGTAGTTCGCGCGGCATCTTTGCTGCCGGAGTGTTGCTCAGCATTGGGCCTATTTCAACTTCAGCTCGGCCACGACGGGCAGGTGATCTGATGCTTCGGTTTGCGGCACCCAGACGCGCAGCGGTTCGATCGCGCCACCTTTGGACAGCCAGATATAGTCGATGCGCTTGCGCGGATTGACGGGGGGAATGGTTAGTCCCGGCCCCTCCCCGACGCGTTGCCAGACATCAATCAAGTTTTCACTCAAGCGTCGATAGACCCGGCTTTCGGGAGTGTCGTTAAAATCACCGCACATGATGATTGGCGTCTTTGGGTGACGTTGCAGGATGGTTTCGATTTCGCCCACGTTGGCCCAACGCTCCGAATCATCCGCGCGATAGTCAATGTGGGTGCTCATGAATACGAGTTCCCGCCCATGAATGTCCAAAGTCAGTTGAATGATGCCGCGCTGTTCACCGGGGCGCAGCATCCGGTAATGCTGGTTGGTCCAATGCCTCACCGGAAACCTTGTCAGCACCGCGTTGCCGTATTCACCGCCCTGAAAATGGTAGTTGTTGCTGAACACCGCCGTCATTCCCGTGAGCGCCGCGAGTTCGGCGGCCAGATCCCGGCGCTCGGTGCGCTCCGTGCCTTTGTCCACTTCCTGCAAGGCGACGATGTCGGGGCCTTCTTCCTTGATGAGTTTGGCAATGCGTTCCAGGTTCACCTGGTTATCGAGGCCACGTCCATGCCGGATGTTATACGTCATCACCCGAATCTTCTCGGCCGCGGCGACGGGCGCAGGTTGCGACTGGGCGCACCCGGTCAACCAAGAGAGGCACGCCACGGCGAGGGAGATGGGTTGAAAGATCCGACGGAACGAGACGGGTTGAATCATTGGTGACAGGACCGGCAGTAGTTCGCTCGTGTTTGCCGGGAGGCGAAGGTTTCCGCGTCCCGGCGCGACGATGAGAGATAGTTTATGGTGCTTTGATCAGATAATAGAATTTGCGCGAGGCAGCGGGACTTACGGTGGCCTGGTATTCGTTGCCTTGCAATGTGTGGGGGACGGTCTCGCCACCGGTCAGAGTGGGTTCATCCGTGCCTTTCAACACATACTCGCCATATTCGGCCAACGTGTTGGGCCAGGAAATCACAACATTCGCGCCTTCATTCCGGATGCTTAACCTGGGCACAAAGGTGAAGGCCACCAGACCATTATTCGGGTTAAGCGCGAACACCCGGCTGTGACTGATATGAACGTTGCCATAGCCCACGGTCTGGGTGTTGTCCGATGTGAACAAACCGATGTCGATGAGCATCGGGCCTCGGTCCAGATCGGAGATATCATAAAGCTCCACAGCGTCCGGCCCGGTTTGCACGGTCAGACCCGCGAGATAGCGGTACTTGGAATCAAAACTGAAGTTGCCGAAGGCACTGCTGGGAAATCCACTGTAAGAGCGGAGCAAAGTGGCATTCGTTGCGCCCGTGGTGTAGGCCCATTGATACAGTGGACGTCCGCTGGCCTTGCCCCAGAAACTCGTACCATTCGTGCCCCAGGTAAGTCCGAGATTCCAATCATCGGCCAGGCCCTCTGGTTGCAGAAGGGTCGGCGTGAAACTGGCACCATCGGCGGTGGTGAACAGAGCGAGGAAGTTGCGATTGTCCATCAGGATTTGGGTGCCCGTCCCTGAGCCGCGTATCGTCATGTTTTTGCCCCACTGCTGATTGGCGAGGCCCGTGCCGGAAACCGGGTTGCCTGAATATGCCAGCGTCGGCTCGGCGGTTTCGTTGGCCCAACGATAAATCTTGAGCGGATTCGCATCGCTCAATGTGCCGAAGTTACAGGCGTAGATCGCGCCGTCGTCGGCCACCACCACGCGGGTCAACACAATCGTGCCGCCGGTGATGATGTTGGAGACGCTGTTCAACTCACCGATGTGTGCGCCAGTGTTGGCGTCCACGATGTAAATGCCTTTCACCAACGGACTGGTCCAACGCGCTCCGATCAACAGGTGTCCTGTGATGGGGTTGAAGGCCAGACCCCGCTCCAAGTCCCGAGTTTGCGCGTCGCCACTATACGGTGTGATGTAGGTCCGTTCTCCGGGCAGAATTTCCCAGATTTTTTGCAGCGTTCCCGGCGCGGTAATCGTGAGTTTGGCATCGGCGGATTCAATGAACCCGCCCGAGTTGCTGACGATGACCGAGTAGAAACCCTGTTGCGGCAACTGCAGGTCGGTTAAATCCAGGGTCGCAGCCGTCGCACCTGGAATGTCCGTCTTGGGATCTGGATTAGCCGTGCCGCCATAGCGCCATTGATAACTGATGGGTTCATATCCGGGCGCGGCCGCAGCCGTGACACTGAATTGCGCCGAGTCACCCACGACACGCACCAGGCTGGCAGGTTGTTCGGTAATTGTGGGCGAAGTACTGACGGTGAGTCGGGCTACGGCTGAGGTGACTGCGCCGAGGGAATTTTCCGCGATCACGGAGTAGTAGCCATCGTTGATGAGTTGGACGTTGTTGATGGTCAAGTTGGCGGCGGTTTGTCCGGGAAGATTGGTTGCTGTGCCGGGAGCCCCCGTGGGACTGAACTGCCATTGGTAGGAAATGGGATCATTGCCGAGCGCG
>DASUGI010000038.1:0-26715 GCA_036274115.1 Verrucomicrobiia bacterium | reverse complement strand
TAAGTTAATTTTTTTATCCGCCTCCACAGGGGAGCGGCCAAGTGAAACCGAGAAGCTATTTTCATGTGCAGACTCGCTCCCACTGACGCTGCCAAACCGGTTCATGTTCAATCTTTTCAATTTTGAAAACACGCCTTAGTGCAGTCGTCTTTCGCTGCTGACAATTGCTGATATTACTTTTGCGCAAGCCTGCATTTGGATTCGTGAGGCCTATTTGTGAGCTTTCACGAAAAAGCGTGAAAGTGAAACCCCGATTCGAATCCTGTCGCTCCGACCACTTTTTTGTTAGGTTTTCTGCAATTTCGTTGATCTGCTGACATTATCGCGGATATGAAAGCCGCGACGGTTGAGACGCTTCTTGAACCTCTTCCTCCACATCGCGTAAGTGCCCGTGACCAACCTCGTAGCGAAGCCGGGAGCGTTGACCTGGCATCGGCAGTATCGTCGCGCTCGTGCTTGGTGGCCTGTATCACGGTTACCGTCAGGTGCGGAATCGCAAGGTGAACGAAGCGTTGGTGCAAGGTGTGGAGACGGCACGAGCGATTCTGGAGACGACGCCACAAGGTCGGGCAGCTGACGCGCAGTTTGTGGAGTGGCTAATGGAGCATCAGAAGGAGGCTGGCGTGTTTACAATCGTCACCGGCCTGGTGGATGCGCTGACGGACAATCAAGCCGCGAAGCTGACGGCACAGGAAATTGCCGAGCGGATTCGCCAGGCACAGCAGCCGGCAGCGGTTGCAGCGTAATTAGCGGTGTGAGTGGCGATGGGGCGGTAAAGTCCATCGCCACACAGAGGAATCAGTTCTCATCGACAATTCGTCCCTCAAGCAGCTTCTTTTTCCCGACACAACTTTCTGTGTGGTTTGTGTGGTAGGATGTGTGGGATTCGATTCAGCATTTTTCTGGAGGTTCGCCAAGTTTCACTAATGAAGCGCAAAAAAGGGAAAAGTGCGTTTCGACCAATAAAAACGGCCCTAAAACGAGTGTTTCAGGGCCGTAAATTGGTTGCGGGGACAGGATTTGAACCTGTGACCTTCAGGTTATGAGCCTGACGAGCTACCGGGCTGCTCCACCCCGCGTTCCGAAAGCGGGCCATATAATGCCCACGAAACTTCTCAACGCAAGATGTAATTTGGTCGCTCACCCAACCATCAACCATCAACTCTCAACTTTAGGTGAGTGTTTGGCCTCTCAACCCTCAACCTTTGGGCGGTGAGTTAGTGAATGAGTGCGCCTGTTGTGCCTTTTTGTGGCCTCTGTCAAAGTTCCAAGTTCCAGGTTCCAGGTTCAAAGTTCGAGGTTCAAAGTTGGATGTTTTGCGCTTTTTTTGTGGCTTCCCTCGCTCCCGCCTCTCACTCACGAACGCGTTTAATCCACCCTGCTGTAGGAATTCACCCCATAGCTCGCCACCCGGTCATGCTCTATGCTCTACTCAGGCTGACGCGGATGTAACTGCCAATTCAGTTTTAACAAACTGCAAAAAAGCAGAATCACCCACGCCAGCCGCTTTGTTTCTCGTCACTCCTCTGCTTGAACACGATGAGCACGCATCACTCATTGCGATACTTCTGGTGACAGGCGGAACAGTTTTGGCCAACTCGTTTGAACGCCGCATCAATCACCGCATGGTCCGACGACTCGCGCAGCAACTTGCGCAGGGAATCGGCGGTCTGCTCCGTCTCGGCGAGTTTGGTTCGGTAATCGTCATTTCGTTTGGCGGTGTCGTCCGTGCGCGCCACCTCCCGGAATTGCTCCCAAAGCATCGTCGCTTCGTGCCGTGGCGAAATGTCGGCGTGTCCGGGCGGCGCTTTCCAGCCCGCTTTCTGCGATTGCTTCAAGCGGTCGAAGTGCGCGTCAATTGCCACCATTGCCTCCACAAGCGATGAGGTTTGCGCCACTTCCGGCAGTTCTCTGACGGCCTCCAATTGCGCCCTGGTGGGGGGACGAAACTGCTCCGCGGCGCGGTAGAGCCCGGGATAATCCGTCGAGGTCCCGGCTTCGCGCAACCACGTCACCGCCTGATCTGCCGTCCAGCCTTCACTGGCCTCGCACATCACCGCCACGGCAGCCGGTCCGCGATGCTGGCCATGATGACAATGAACAAAGAACGGCCCGCTCATTTCAGCTGTGAGCCTGGCCAACTCGGCGATGCGATTGGTCGGAACACCATCGTAGCCGATGGGCAAATGAACATAGCGAAGGCCATGTTTGCGCGCGGCTTCCACGTCCGGCTTGCTGCCGTCCACGCTCACAATAGTTTTCACGCCCAGCTGCGCAATCGCAGCGAACGCTTCGTTGCTCTCAGGTTGCGAGCCGGAATAAACCCGCGCGCTGGCCCGAAAGGCATTGTGCACGCCGGGAAGTTCAACTGGTTGAGCAGGCTCGTTTGTCCTGGCGTTGCTCCCTTTCTCGTCAGCGCCCAGAGGAAGCGCGGACGCAAACAGCACCACGCCTACAATCAGGAGATAGAAGGGATTCCAGTTCATCCAATTGCAATGTTGTTCGTCACCCATGAGGAAGCTTAAATTTTCACTCGTGGCAGGCAATTCGGAATTTCCGTGATATCATGGCGGTGTCGTTCCTCGAGCCCGGTAGAAGCGCGGCCCTGGCACCACCTCGTTGTCGATCACTTCATGAAAATAATCATCACCGGCAATCGGCGCGCCGACCTCGGTCCAAATCGCGCCGGCGTCCGGTGAACTGCTGGCTTCAACAACCCAGTCCTGTCCAACGGGCGCGGAGAAAACCACGCGCGTGCCGGTCGCACCAGGTTCAACCGACTTGAGATTCACGCCGGCTTGAAAATAAACCTTCATGACCGATGACGGTGAGTGAATTGGCCCGCCCCCAAGGCCGTTCGTGGAAAAATCGAAGGCGCAAAAACTGACCGTGTAAATTCCCGGCCTGGTTGCGGTGAATCGCCTTCCGTGGATGTGCCCGTAAGGATCGCTGCCGGGCGAACCGTCATTCTCACTCACGCGCCACGTGTTCGTGCCACTGTTGCCTGAGGCCAGGCTGATGGTGGGACTGGTGGCGCCACTTTCCCAAAACGCGAACGTTCCGCCTTCCGGCCCCTCGACGGAGACCAGTTGCACAAACAGCCGCGACCCGAGCGCAGCGGCATTGGGTTCCGGCCCGGAGCGCTCGGGCGTTGCCGCCAGTCCAGTGATCGTGATGTTGCCCTGGAAATAACCGGCATACGCGCCCGCCGTGGCGAACGTGAGGGTCTTCACGTAATTGGCCGTGGTATCGAAGCTGTCTCGATTCTCAAAGATGAGCGGGTCATTCTGATTGACACCGGCTGAACCGATACTGATGTGCCCATGATCTTGAGCACACGCGACGAGAGGAATGATTGCAAACAACGAAACGATACTGCTTTTCATGAAAGAGGATTATGGGGTCGAAGGCTTTCCGGTCGGCTCAACAAAGCGCGAGCCGACGCGGGTTAATTCAAGACGAACCAGGTTCCATTTAAGGAGTTGTGCGTGGCCATCCACGTAAAGGTAGTTCGCGCTGAGGAGATGGCGTTGCACCGCGACTTGAGGCGCAAACCTCGTCGGCGTGTAATCACCATCGTTCCACGGAGTGAAGTGGAAATGGTCGCTGGTGACGTAGTTTGTTTGGCACTCGGTCAGCCAGAGCGTTTGCATCGGCGAAGGTACTTGCGCGTACTTTGAATAATCACCGACACCGGCAATGGACGGCGGAAGCAAATAATCGTTGAGCGCGTAACTGTAGAGCCGGGTCTTGTGTTCATCCCGCGGACACCGCCACAGATTTGTTCCACCACAATACGGCTGCAATGTCGCCACCCACGAGGCTCCCGAATGTGCTGAGCGTGGCAGCGCATCCGAGTTGTCATCGGCATACATCCGGGTCGCCACGCCCATCTGTTTCACATTGCTCAAACAGGCTGTGGCCCACGCGCGTTGTTTGGCACGGCCCAGTATGGGCAGAAGCATCGCCGCAAGAATGGAGATAATGGCAATCACCACCAGCAGCTCGATGAGCGTGAAACCTGAATTTCTTTTTTGCATACCAGCGGCTCGAACGAACAGCGTTCGCGCAGAAACAAACTTTGGGAAACAAGACCGGGACGCGGACAGACCGCTTCCAGTGTGAGAAACGCCAGCCCCCAGGCTGGCATCATTGAAGATCAGGCCGCGAGAGGTGGCGGAGTGGGAGGCGCTTCCGACCAGGACAAAACGGATTCCACCAACGATCCGGACAGATAGAAGTCAACCGGCGAAGTAAAAACAAAGATGGGACGCTCGGAGGTAAATTCCAGTTTCTTGCCGAGGTTTGGCAAATCCGACTTCTTCTCGGACTTCTTCGCGGCGGCAATCTCGTGGCACATGTTACACGGATTCTTGCCATTAAACGTCTTGGTCAAGGCCTCGGAAAGGGAATCTGTTTGCAGATTATCCGCCAGCATGTTCGTCCACGCCACGGTTTGGAACAGCGCCCAATGTCCACCCGTTGCGGCCAGCAACGCGACAATCAACAGGATATTTCCGACGCGAACGAACACACGCCGAGCATACGACAACGCCCATGGGGAAAAAGCAAATTGTGCAGATTCAGGAGTCGACCAAAGAATCACGAGAGTAAGAGGGCAAACGCCGAACTAAGTTCCCTCGTTTGCAAACCCAAACCAACTGATCGTTGCCGTTACTAAATGGCGGCGGAACGATGAGAAAGCGTGACAATCGTTGGCGAAATCGATTAAGTGCCGCTATGCACTCACTGCGCCGATTTATGATTGAACCCGCAGGCAAAAGATCACTGCTCGCTTTGGCCTGCGTTCTGGCGACCTGGCTCCCCTGCTCTCCTGCAGCCGCGGAGAAAGGCAAAACCGAGAACGTCATTCTCATTACGACGGACGGCCTTCGCTGGCAGGAAGTTTTTTCCGGGGCGGACCCGGACTTAATGAACAAAGCCAATGGCGGCGTCGGCAATACCAATGCTCTCGCCAAAGCATTCTGGCGCGAAACACCAGAAGCACGGCGCGAAGCCCTGATGCCGTTCTTCTGGAAAGTGATTGCAAAACAGGGGCAGCTTTATGGCAACCAAAACAAAGGGAGCGTTGCCCGGATCACCAATGACAAACGATTCTCCTATCCCGGCTACAATGAAATCCTGACTGGCTTTCCGAATCCCGAAATCAAGAGTAACAACAAAGTGCCCAACCAGACGCCAACCGTGCTCGAATGGCTGCATAACAAACCCACCTTTAAAAACTCTGTGGCGGCGTTCAGCGCGTGGGACGTCACGCCGTTCATCATCAACCGCGAACGCTGCGGCTTTCCCGTCATGGGCGGTTGGGAATCCGTTCCGCGTCAGTTGTCCAGCCCGCGCATGGAGTTGTTGAATGAGTTGATTCGCGACACCACGCCCGCAAACAACGCCGAGGTTTATGACTCGTTCATTTTTCAGGCGGCGCGTGAGTACCTGACCACCCATCGTCCGCGCGTGCTGTTTGTTGGTTTTTTGGAAACGGATCATTGGGCGCATGCCGGTCGCTACGACAACACCCTGGAAGCAGCCAACAAGTTTGACGATTACGTGCGTCGTCTGTGGGAAACCGTCCAGTCGCTGGATCAATACCGCGGCAAGACCACGTTTATTTTGACCACTGACCACGGACGCGGCGGCGCGCCGGAAAACTGGAAACATCACGGCGCCAAAATTGACGGCGCGGAAAATATCTGGATGGTGTTCCTCGGACCCGATACTCAAGCCTTGGGTGAACGCAGCGCCTGCGATCCAGTCACTCAAAGCCAGGTTGCCGCCACGCTGGCGGCGTTCCTGGGCGAAGATTACGGCAAAGCCGTTCCTCAAGCCGGTCCCGCGGTCCCATCCGTGTTGCCAGTTTCGGCAAAATGATTCGGTCGAACGAACCCTCCGTCGCCTTCGCCGGTTGACCATTCCTGTTTGGAGTCGTACGGTCGCCCTGTGAGCCAGAATAAAAATACAAAGGTGATTCCACGCCTGGGCCGCAAGATCTCTATCTACGCATCCCGCCAGGCCGAGACATCATGAGGATTCACATTGTCCTTTGCTTGGTAACAGCGAGCGTGCTGACAGCGAACAGCGCGCCTCGCTTGATCGAGTTACCGGCCACTGCCACATACAGCAACGCGGCTTCACGGTTTCAGTTTCCACCGAAGATTGCTGATTTCGTGCGGGAGAAGATCAATCAATTCGACAACGACGGGCGCGACATTGGGGTTGGCTACAATGACCTTGTCGAAGGCGTAGCGGTGACAATTTACATCTATCCAATGGCTCAACAGGCTCCCAACGACAATCTGGAAGGACACTTTGGCACGTGCAAGTCGGATATTCTGAATGTCCACAAAGACGCACAGTCAATTGCCGACCGTTCGGAGCGGGTTTTGGCAGGCGGACAGAAGCGAGACGCCAGGTATGCTTGCTATACTTACAGTCAGGTCTTCGCCAAGAAGCTTCAGCCGGTTCGTTCCGAACTATATTTGTTCTCGCACGGTCGGTGGTTCGTAAAAATCCGTGCAACCTATCCGGTCGGTCGACAGGCTTTGTCCGAATCCGCTCTCAAGACCTTAATCAATGACTTTGCCTGGCCTTATCGACTTTGATCCAATCGAGGCCACGCCGCAAACATTCGCAAAGCTGTTAATCAAGCTATCGAACGACGCAACTTTTCGAGAACCTTAGTGTATAGTTGAAACCGCAACAGATTTTGAATCTATGACTTTGGAATCGTTGATAACGGCTGCGAACCGACAAGGCGCAAGCGATCTGCACCTGGAACCAGGATTGCCCGCCGCGGTTCGCGTCCGCGGCGCACTAAAGACTGCGGGCGAGCCCCTGACCGGGAAGATGCTGCTCGACATGGCGCACGACATTCTCGGCAATGAATCCTGGGCACATTTCCTGACGCAACGTTCGGCGGACTTTTCCAGAACCCTCGGCGGCGTGCGCTGTCGCATCAACATCATGCATACCTCGCGCGGTGTCGGATTTGCCATCCGTCTGCTCGCGAGTTTCCAGGCCACGATTGACCGGCTTAATTTGCATCCCGACTTGAAAAAGCTGGTGACGCCGACGCACGGTCTTGTGATCGTCAGCGGCCCGACCGGCAGCGGCAAATCCTCGACGCTCGCTGCCCTGATCCAGGAAATCAACCTTACAGAATCGCGCCTCGTGCTGACGCTCGAAAGCCCCATTGAACACATCTTTCGGGCGCGACGCGCCTTCATTCGCCAGCGCGAGGTCGGCCGCGACACGCCGTCGTTTGCCCAGGGTTTACTGGACGCGTTGCGCGAAGACCCCGACGTGCTGATGGTCGGCGAAATGCGCGAACCCGAAACCATGCGCCTGACGCTCAACGCCGCCGAGACGGGCCATCTCGTCTTCGCCACCGTCCATTCCGGAAGTTGTGCCGAAGCCCTGCAACGGATCGTGCTTGCGTTTCCCGCTGAGATTCAAAGCAACGTCGCCGCGCAACTGGCCGATTCGCTGGTGGCAGTGGTTTGCCAGCGACTACGTTTCCGTCAGGACCTGAGCATCCGGGTGCCCGAATGCGAAATCCTCCGCTCCACCAGTTCCGTGAAGACGTTCATCCGTAATCGCGACTTCTTCAAACTTCCGCAAGCCCTGGAAACCGGCGCCGACCACGGCATGTGGAGCTTTGATCGTTACCAGACCTGGATGGCCAGGCGCACGCAATGGCACATCCCGAGTCCTGAGGACGAAGCGCCGGATCAGGAGGAGGCCTCGCTTGTGCCGGAGGCGACGCCTGTTGCTCCTGTCTCCAGCAAACCCGCAATGTCCTCACCTGCCGCCGGTGCGCCGACGACCGAGACCAAACCTCCTGGCGGTCGCATTGAGATCGAGCCGGAAGAAGGCGGGCTGGATGAAGTGATCAAGCGGTTGAGTTGAGGGAGGGAACGAGTCAACCGCGAAACACGCGAATACGCCAAAGAAAATTCTATCAGGGAAGCGTTCGCGTATTTCGCGTGGTTCGCGGTTCAAAAGCGCCGGTAAACGCGCCGCAGTCCAGACGCTCCGCGAGGTATGGGGCGTGGAGTGGCGCGTCAGCGTTTGGACTGCGGTGGCAAAGCGAAGCGGCGACACCGCTTTCGCACGGAAGAACCGTTCGAACTTTCAAAGGCCTCCGCGCGCACGAAACAGCGCGGGCCACCCTTCACCTCAACGCAGTTCCTTTCGCACAACCAATTTCAATCCAGACCAAACTTCATCGACTGCGCAAACCTTGATATCCACAAAACCCATCGGCAGCGCCAATGCACGAATCGTATCCTCAGTGATGTCGGTTGCAACTTTTGACGACTTCTTCGGCCACGACACCCAGACCGCCGCGTCGGGCTTCAGTTTCTTGCGCAAGGTCGCAAGCTGTTTCTTGAGTTCACCGGATTGAGTGACGAAGAGGTGCCCGATATTGGTCGTCTTGTCCGCCTTCGATTGGAACATCACATCCGACGGTACGGGTTCAAGCAATTTCTTGAATCCAGCAGGCGCGTTGAGAATCAACACCTGGCTGCGCTCTTTGATCCCGAGTTTCTTCGCGAGCGGCGCACCTGAATAGCCAGCCGAAGTGGAGGCTGGCATAAACCTAGATGCAGCGACTTTAAGCAAAGGATCTCTCAGGTTCGAATCGTAATTATCTGCGCCCATCCGCGCTAATCTGCGGTTAACACTTCCGCCTTTTTCATTGACCCTTTTTCATTTTTAATTGTGACACATGATTACGCGTTATTCGCGCCCCGAAATGCGGGCCATCTGGACGGACGAAAACAAACTCAAGATCTGGCTGCAAATCGAACTGCTCGCCAGTGAAGCCCTGGTGAAGGAAGGCGTCGTGCCGGTAAAAGATTTCAAAAAGATCAAAGCCGGTTGCGACAAGTGGTTCGCCGATCTGCCCGGTCTCGTCGCCCGCCAGCGCGAATTGGAAAAGACCCTCAACCACGACGTCATCGGATTCACCACCGCGGTCGCCGAAGCCATCAACAACAACGCGAGTCGCTGGTTTCATTTCGGCCTGACCAGTAGCGACGTCGGCGACACCTGTTACGCCGTGCAGATGACGCAGAGCGCGGACCTCCTCATTGCCGACGCGAAGCTCGTATTGAAATCCATCGCCAGGCGCGCCCGGGAACACAAGTTCACGCCCTGCATCGGTCGCAGTCACGGCATCCACGCCGAGCCGACCACGTTCGGTCTCAAGCTGGCGTTGATGCACGACGAATTCAAACGCGCCCTCCGTCGGCTCGAAGCCGTGCGCGATGTCGTGGCGGTTGGGAAAATTTCCGGTGCAGTAGGAACGAGCGCGCACCTGTCGCCGCGTGTCGAAGCTTACGTTTGCAAGAAGCTCGGCATTCAACCCGCGCCCATTGCCACGCAAGTGGTGCAACGCGACATTCACGCGGAATTCCAGACCACGCTCGCTCTCGCCGGCGCGAGCATTGAACGTTGGGCGGTGGAGTTCCGCCACTTGCAACGCACCGAAGTGCTCGAAGCCGAAGAGCCGTTTACGAAAGGTCAGAAAGGCTCGAGTGCCATGCCGCACAAGCGCAATCCCATCACGTGGGAACGGCTCACCGGACTGGCGCGCGTGTTGCGCGGCAACGCCATCGCTGCGCTGGAGAACGTCGCCCTCTGGCACGAACGCGACATCAGCCACAGCAGCGTCGAGCGCATCATTTTTCCGGACAGTTGCACGCTGCTCGATTACATGTTCGGCCTGCTCACGCGTTTGATGGACGGCTTGAACGTCTATCCCGAAAACATGAAACGCAATCTCGGCCTGTCGCTCGGCATGTGGAACAGTCAGACCGTGTTGCTCGCGCTGATTCGCAAAGGCCTCACGCGCGAAGCCGCCTACAAGCTCGTGCAAGATGCCGCCATGCAAACCTGGGCCGTCAAACACGCCGGCCGCGACGATGCCGATTTTCTGGAAGTGCTCAAAGCCACGCCCGAAGTGGCGCAGCATTTCAAGAAGGGAGAACTGGAGAAGCTCTGCTCACTGGATTTTCACTTCAAGGAAGTGAACAACCGGTTTAAGAAGCTGGGATTGTAGCTATGCAAGACGATAGGACGAAGAGGACCAAGGCGACGAAGAAAGCGCCGCCGCGCGGCAATGTGTCGTCTCCGTCTTCTCCGTCCTATCCTGGTTTCATTCCTCCGCACGGCGGCTACGAGAAACTTTTGGCCTACCGCAAATCCCAGATCATCTACGACGCCACCGTACGCTTCTGCGATCGCTTCATAGACAAAAAATCTCGCACCCACGATCAGATGGTCCAGGGCGCGCGCAGCGGCAACAAAAACATTGCTGAAGGCAGCCAGGTTTCCGGCACATCCAAAGAAAGCGAGTTGAAACTCACCGGTGTCGCTCGCGGCAGCCTGGAGGAACTTCTCGGCGACTACAAAGATTACCTCCGGCAACGCGGCTTTCGCGAATGGGACAAGAACGACCGCGAAGCGTTGTACGTCCGCAAGCTCGGCGCGCGCAACGACGAGTCTTACGCTGACTACAAGGAGTTCATCGAAACCCGTCCCGCTGAAACCGTGGCTAACATCCTCATCTGCCTGATTCATCAGGCCAATTACCTGCTCGACCAGCAGCTCCGGCAACTCGAACAGGAATTCCTCCAGGCTGGCGGCCTGCGCGAACGCATGACCCGCGCCCGACTCGCTGCGCGCACCGCCGAAACGAAAACCAAGAAATCAAAGCCTCATTCTCCGTAGCCCTCTCTGTCGCCTCAGCCCTATTTCGTCCTATAATGCTCAAAACCTTTCACACCTTTTGGCTCGCTACTATTTACCTATGCGGTCTTTCCCTGGGCCACGCCGCGAACACAAGTTGCGGCTTTGACACCAACACTCTTTCTTTCCCCGGTACACTGTTGGAACAAGCCCGCTGCCTGCTTCGTCCGGTGAAGCCTCATGGCTTGCTGGGTGCGCCCCTGACCAATCTGCCCGCGCCGTTGGAAACCCTCATCGGTCAACCGGTCAAACTGAATCTCGGCGCGGTGCAAAAATACCTGCGCGACCACAACATCGCTGAAGCCGACATCGGCGGGCCACTCACCAACCACTGCGCTGCGAAATATTTTGTCATCCACGACACCAGCACGCCAAATTACGGTGATTCTCCCATCCCCACCAACATCAACACCTCGGCGTGGGCACTCAACAACCTCAACCGCTACACCAACCGCGTCGTCGCCCACATCTTTGTGAATCGGCTGGGCGAATCCATTGCGCTCGTGCCGTTTGCCAAACCATGGCGCGCGACCAAACTGGAAGTCCGCGTGGTGGGCGAGAAAAGCCGAGGCCTGTTCGTCCACACCGAACTCGTCCAACCACGCCGCCGCGATCCCGACCGGGGCGGACCGAAGAACGATGCCATTGCCCCGCAACCGGGCTTCACCGTCGCGCAATACGATCGGCTGGCCTTGCTCTATGTTTCCGCCAGCGTGCAACACGGCACGTGGCTGATCCCTGGTTATCATTGCGCCATTGATGCCGGCATCCCCGACGCCCACGACGACCCGCAGAATTTTGACCTCGCCTTCTGGGCCAGCCGATTGGAAGAATTGCTTAAGGCCATTCATTGAACGGCCACATCCCTCGTTCAACTTCCACTTCAAGGAAGCGAACAACAGGTTTAAAAGTTGGGGATTTAACTTCGGATGAGCGCAACGAGTTCGCCCGGCTTCACCGGCAGTTTGGGCAACCGCACCGTTTCGGGCAGATGCTCCTCAAAGACGAGCCCGAACCTTTTTGTTTTCTTGAGCGCCTTGACCTCGGCGGCGATTCCTTTACGGAGTCGCTCGTCGGGAATTTGCGCAATCAAATCCTCAATCCTGGCCATGCAGACAAAACCGTTCCGTTTGCGCGAGGATCGGAGCCGTTAGATGGGGACTGTCTCCAAGGGTTGTAGTGCCAAGAAAGTGGGACGTGCTTACTCACGTCCCACTACGGGCCCGAGCATGCCCTTGGAAGAACGTTGGCATCCGACAAGCGTGTGGATTTGGTGTCGCCCCCTTCAGGCTTGGAATCTGAGTGCGATTAACCCAGACGTCCGCCTTCGTTTTGTCCAACTTCGACCGCTCAGGTTGCTGCGGCTTTCCACTGGCGCACTTGCAGCCCTTCCGCCTTCGCCCGCTTCGGAGCGACGAGTTGAATCAGCGTTAATCTGCGGTTGGAAGTGCCTCACCCCAGCCCTCTCCCCAGCGGGGAGAGGGAGAAGCGTTCGCGTGGTTTGCGTGGTTCGCGGTTTCCTTTTGCGCCTCTATGGTCAAAGGAATGTTGGTCAGGGGAATTACTCTGGCCCTCCATTCCGGTGACAAATATTCCCCTGACTATCTGCGCCCGTTTCATGGAATCCGTACCGTGTTGGATTGCGGCCCGGTCACGCTGTTCCTCGTGGCCTTGGCGTTGACAGATTGTTTCGCTCTTACCTGCTTTTGCGGCATGCAAGTGGGAGATTGACACGTCCGCATCGTAGCTTCATTGTATCTACGCGATGAAAACGCTGGTTCAACGGTGGGGCAACAGTCTGGCGGTGCGGATTCCCAAGACGTTCGCCGAGGAGATTTCCGTGCGCGAAGGCGATGAGGTGGAGATGAATGTGACCAAAGGGCGGCTCGTCGTCGCGCCGAGGCCGCCGCGCGATTATCACCTCGCCGACCTCGTCGCGGGTATCCGGCGCGGAAACTTGCATAAGGAAGTCATCACGGGCCCGTCGCAGGGCAACGAGGTGTGGTAATGCCGCGCCGCTACATTCCCAGGCGTGGCGACGTGGTGTGGCTTCACTTCGATCCGCAGGCTGGCCATGAACAGGCCGGCCGTCGGCCCGCCGTGGTGCTCTCGCCCGAAAGCTACAATCAGAAAACGAGCCTGGCTTTGTTCTGTCCCGTGACGAACCAGGTCAAAGGTTACCCGTTCGAGACGGCGCTGCCGGCAGGACTTTCCGTGCGTGGCGTGGCGTTGTGCGATCAAATCAAAAGCCTCGACTGGACGGCGCGCCGCGCCGAGTT
The DNA here is from genome assembly GCA_036274115.1 of Verrucomicrobiia bacterium. Lineage (GTDB taxonomy): Bacteria > Verrucomicrobiota > Verrucomicrobiia > Limisphaerales > JADLHS01 > JADLHS01. The sequence continues at coordinate 13,663 of DASUGI010000038.1, read as the reverse complement.
CATTTGTGAACTGCCCGAGGAAACGCTGGATGAAATCATGGGTAAAGCGCTTGCATTGTTGAAGTGAAGGCGCTTTTGTCACGAGTGTTCGCATGGAACTGAAAGACCAATCCACCACGCCAACGCTCGCCCAAAAGCTGGGCGACACGGCGCACGGATCTGGTCTGGCGATCCGGTTGGCGCGCGTGAGCGGCGCACGTGAGTGATTGCCCGAGTGGTTGCTCAAGGTGGCCGTCGAACGCGGCGCAAAACATTACCAACGGGATTTTGATGCGAGTCTGCCGCCGGACAATCCCAGCATCAGCGACGAGGAAATCGGCGTGGCGCTTTGTCTAGGTCAGAATCCCTATAGTTTGGATGCGTTGCGCGTGGCGGCGCAGTTGTTGAGTTCCTCGCGGACGGACGTTGCGCGGTTGTCTCAGTTGGCGGTTCAAGAGCGGTGCGAGCCGGTGTTGTTGCGCATTGCCGAAATCGCCAGCCAATACGCGCCAGAACAAGAGCCGTGGGCGACGCTGCGGAAACACTTGCGCCCGCGTCCCATACCGAGGACGGACGCCTTGCCACGTTGGACGCGGGTGGTGAGCTATGGCGGTCTCACACGAGACGGTTCGTCGAGAATCGACTGGCTTTGCCGACATGAATAATCCGCTGCGCATTCTTCAAACGCTGGATTCGCATTTGGCAGCGCCCAGCGAAATCACGAATTTGGTCGCGCGGCCCTGGCGTTGGGCTTTCCGAACAGTCCCGCCGCGTTTGCTCTGACCCATGACGTGGATGCCATTCTCCCATTGAAGTGGTTGCAGTCTCCCGATGAAAACTTGGACTTCTGGCTGGCGCAACAAAAGACAAACTCCGAATTGGAGAAGAAGGATCTGTATCGGACGCACCTGTTTCGCGAGGAACAAATCATTTCTTGCGCCAGAGTGGGTGGCGAATCGCGTCGTGGTGCAACTCAAACTTCAACTTCTCACCGTTTCCCGGCCCTCTACACTCGATTTAATCCTGACCAAAATGATGCGTGGCGATGAAAATGATCTTGCCGACATCCGCTTTCTTCTGAGTCAGGAACGGATCGCCGGTCAGTTTGCCGAAGCCTTCAGTCGCGCCCGCGTTCCCGATGTGCCGGAAATTCGCGAGTTGTTTCTAAAAGCCCAGCCCAAGGTTTTGCAGCTGGCCATACCGTGACCCAAAACCAATCTCAACTCCAGCGTGACCTGCGACGGCTGTTCCGCAACATGGATTTCGTATTGCGGCACCCGGCGATGAAGCGAGACACGAAGCAGGCGCGGCGGTTTACGGAAATTCACCAGCCACTCGGCTGGAGTTTGATCGGCGCCATCGTTTGAACGACGCGTGCCGGCCGGGAACACTGATCAGACGCGGATTTGGTTCTTCAGGATTGGCTTTGGTTCCGGCTTCAGCTTTAATTCTGCCGTGCCGAAGCAATCATCCAGTCGTCGTAGCATTCGCCCGATTGTTCCACGAGTCGCTCCTGAAACGTGGAAAGCGCTCGTCGCCGCGGCGGACAAATTCAGCCGTCTCGCCCCGTGGGAGTGGATGCACGATTCGCATGTCATCGGTCTGCGGCATCCGGTTACGAAGGAAGTGTTGCTCGGTTCGATTCTGGGGCAACTGAAACAGGTGTTCGCCCTGCTGCTGTATCGCAACGACGCCGGACGCCGCTGGATTTTGAACATGATTCTGGATGACGGCGAACCGGGCGGTTTCGAGTGCGAAGAGGCGGCTTTTGAGCAGGACCTGATCAAGGTGGAATTCGTGCTGAAGCGCGAGCTGGTGAAAGAGGACCAAGCGGTGCTGGCGACGGCGGGTTTCACACCGGCGAACAAACGCGGTTGTGTGTGGCCGCAATTTCGAAATGTCGTGCCCGGCGGTTTTCCCTGGCACGTGACGCAAGCGGAAGCAGAGACGCTCCTGTTTGCGTTGCCGCGCGTGGCGGCGGTGGCCCGTTTGCTGCGCGCCCGGCCGTATATGTGGGACGATCATTGCGACGGGCAGATTGGTTTCGTGCCGGTGGATTTCGATCCCAGCCGCGATGAACTGCGCGCGGAAAATCTTGAATGGCAACCGATGGTGCCGCCGCCGGAACCGTCACCCGAAGCGGTTTCGTTCGACGAAACAACACTGGCGCGGCTCATGAAACTCACTCAGGCGAAGGGGTTTCATCTCGAGTTGGATGTGACCTATGCGCCATTTCCGATAGCCGACGAGTTACGCCCGCGCTTTCCGAGGCTCGCAATGGCGGTGGATCGCGCGTCGGGGTTTGTCGGCGGCTTGCATCTTGGTGAGTCCAACGATTGCGATGGCGCTGGCGCGCTGGGCGTGGTGCTGCGCAATACCCTCACGCAACTGGGCCATCGCCCCGAGGTGATCCGGGTGCAGCGCCCTCGGGTGGCGGCGATGCTTGCCACGGTCGCAGGCCAACTTGGCATTCCGATACTACCCGACTCGGAGTTGGCAGAGTTGAATCGCGCACGGGAGAATATGGCCCAGCATTTCAGTCGGACACAGTGAGCGAGACCAAACAACCGAGACGCGAGACCGGCGGCGCACCGCCCTTGGAATCCAAGGACATCGTCGTCTTCATGTTACGACGCGAAACCAAATGCGCCGAGTGCGGCTGCGCGTTGTTTGACGGAAATCTGCTGCGGATGGAGAACAATCGGCCGCTTTGCTTGGATTGTGCGGACCTTGGCCACCTGGAGTTTCTCGGTGCGGGCAACACCGCGTTGACTCGCCGTGCCACGAAACATTCGCCGTTGCGCGCGGTGGTGGTGCGCTGGGCGCGGGCGCGCAACCGCTACGAGCGGCAGGGAATTCTTGTCACGCCGGATGCCATTGAGCGCGCAGAAGAAGAATGTCTGGCCGACGAGGAACGCCGGGCCCGTCAACGCGAACGGGCGGCGGAACGGCGCGAGTTGGAAGATCAGCAATACGAAACCGCCGTCGCCGAAAGATTGCGCGGGATGTTTCCCGGCTGCCCGGCGGACGAAGCCGCGCGCATTGCGGCCTGGACGTGCCGCAAACATTCCGGCCGCGTGGGCCGTTCGGCGGCGGCGAAGGAATTTGATCCGCAGGCGCTGCGATTGGCAATGGTGGCGCACATCCGGCACGAACATACGAAGTATGACGAGTTGCTGATGAAATACGGCGACCGTCAATTGGCGCGGGCTGAAGTTCGGGAGAAGATCGAGGCGATACTTGCGCGCTGGGAGCAGAGCCGCATTTGAATCAAGCTCATGCGTGAAGAAAACTCTGCACAAATTCCAGGTAACCGGTCCGGCCTCCCAACTGAGTATGTAGTTCAACCGAGCGTGTCAGTTCACGGAGGTATTCCAGCAGTTTTTCGTGGTTGATGGGCTGAGTGTTTCCTTCGGGCATTCCTTTGACCGGCGACGCGCCGGTGTGGAGCAGTTTCTCACAGGCTTCCTTGACGGCGTTCAGGATTTCCAGATCAAGTCCCGTCAGGGTTGACGGCCTGGGTTCACGCCCGCGGGCGGTGGCACGGTAATGCTGATACGCGCCGTCGTAAGCGCGACCCGCGGAGTAATCGTTCATGGCGGGATGCGCCCGCCACAAGCGGATGACGGCACTTTCCAGTTCCCGCAACGCGGGCAAGTCAGGTTCTTTCCAAGTCATGGCATCAATGCTCCGCCTGGGGCAAATGCCGGTCGCGGTCGTAGGGCGGTTTTTCTTTGGGTGGCATTTCGAAGTCGGGAAAATCTTTCAACCACTGGGCGCGATCCTCATCGCTCGTGTAGTAGCGCATGGAAAGAATAATGTCTTCCTCGCTGCAACCGCCGAGGACGTCGAGGTGGCAGTTGCCGAACGGCAGACCGAACCCCATCAATTCCTCGCTCAAGGCGTCGGTGACCAGCCACGTATAAAGTTCGCGATCGCTCAGGTGGTCGGTGTTGTGCAGGAAGAGCCGGCGTTTGGCCAGTTCGTGGATGAGTTCCCAGAGTCTGGCTGTTAACGCCGCATCATCCAGTTTCTCCGCGGGAGGAAGTTCCCAGCCCTCTTTGACCAGCACCGTCAGGGGACTGACATAACCGTGTGTTTCCAGCGCGAGGACGTTTTCGAGAAACGCTTCTTCAATCCTGGGATCACAATCGGCAACTTTGCCACTGATCATTTCGCCGCCGGCAACTTCGTCAATTTCGCGGCGGAGTTTCTCGATGCGGATCTCGCGGTCAACGCCTTCGAGCCCGAGCGGGTCGTCGTGGGATTCGTTGGACATGAGACAAGCATGTAAGTTTGGCTACGAAAGGAAAGCCCACATTACGCGCCGGCGCGGGCCTTCATACTTTGCAAAGTGTGAAATGGATGAAAGGACGCCGATCAACCTCCAGCTTCAGTCAATGCGCTTAATGCCCGTCCGATTCGATCCGGGTGGTTGCAACTCACGTAAATTCGTCGCGCGTCGTCATAGCGAACAAAGCCTCGTTTCGTGAGCTTTCGGAGATGACGCCAGAGAGCCACTAATGACAGGCGCACGGCGGCACGGATTTGCAGTTCCGTCTTTGGGCCGGCCAGGAGCAAGCGGTGGATTTGAATCCGTGCCGGATGTGTGAAGGCAGTGGCCAGTTTCAAGATCAGTTCAATCGGAAGCGGCTCGACACGCAAGGCGGCTTGCAATGCAGCGACCAGACTGGCCAGTGCGCCGGCTTCCGATCGGGTTGGAATGTGATACTCCACGCGGCGACGAACGCGATTGACACGCAACAATCCGCGCGCTTCCAGCGCGCGGAGCGATTGGCTGGCGACGGGTAGCGGCAGTGAGCACTGCCGGGAGAGTTCGGAAACGCTTTGCGGCTGGTTGCGGACAAGTTGCGCGAAGAGCCGGAGACGCGATTCGTTGGCGAGCACCCGGCAGGTGCGCCAGAGCGTGGGCTGGAATATCGAGGCGGGCATATTTCACACTTTGCAAAGTGTGAAACAGATTGTCCATGCGAAATCTGCTGCAAATCTTTTGCGCCGATACCGCTGTTCCGCGTATTCTCCCCGCATGGCCTGGCGCATTCACGACAGTGTGGTCCGCGGCGAAATTGACAATCGCGTCAAAGGCACGGTCACGGGCAAGCTGTGGCTCAAAGGGCTGAAGAAACCGGTGCAACTCGAACTGCAAGGCAACGCTTGTCCGGATCTCGCGGGATGTCTTCTCAAGTTCAAGAATCTCGCCAAGACTTTTTCGATCCGCCAGAAGCCCGCGTTTAATCCGCTTCAGCGCGGACGCGTTGGAAACCTCACGGCATCGCAAAAGGTGCGGGTCTTCACCATACCCGAGGAGGAGGCGTTCGCGATGCTGGATCGCGGTGAGAATCCGCCGGAGCGCACGGCCAATGCGCTTTACCTCGAATGGTTCAGCGAAGGCGACGGGCGCGTCGTGATCGAGAGCACGGATTTCGAACTCGAGATTTCCGCGCCGGAGTGGCGGTTGACGGCGGCAGAAGAGAAGCAGAGGCAAAGGGACGTCGAAGGCGGGTGGGAGAGTTTTTCGAAGCAATTAAACGACGCCATTGAGAAGCAAGAACGCGGGCAGAAAGACCCGGAGGAGAAGTGGGACGAGCACGATTACGAGAAGTTCTTGAAAGAGTCCGATGCCCGCACGGACAAGTATGGCGAGTTGCTCGACAAGTATGGTCACTCAGAGGAGGCGCACGAGAAGATTGAGAAGGAAATGGGCTGGGCGCGCGAACTGACCCCGGAGGAAGCGGAACAGCAAGAGCAGTGGATCAATGAAATGAACGCCGCGGCGGAGGCCGCACTCCACGAGCCCGATCCTGAACCCGATCCGGCGCGCGAGGGCATCGATTGGATTCGCAACAAGCACGGCGACCTCGTGCATCCGCTTCAGCATCGTTGTTCCGAAAGTGCAGTGAAGTTCTGGAAAAAGACGGATCGGCTGGGATTGAAGGAATCCAACGACAAAGACCTCGGCGACTTTATCGGCGAATGGCTGACCACTGGCGCGAAGCTGGCCGGCGCGTTGAACAGCATTGCGCAGGATCGTTGTCCGCCCGAGCCCGCGTTCACGGTCGCGTATCTCAAGCGGGCGCTGAATCATCTTCACAAATCCCAGGCCGGACTGGAGCGGCTGTCCAAGCGAAAGAAGAAGCTGCTGCCGGATAAGCTGGTTGTAGCGGCGCGCAAAGAGTTGTTTGCCATCCGCGAAGGAATCTTAAAGCTGATGGACGATTTACGCGGGCGAGGACAATAACTGGTCGCCGTGTTGTTCGGGGTTTGAATAATGACGCGACATCAGGGCCAGGGAACTCTATCAAGAACATCATGACTTGCTCTCGCTATACACACAGTAGTTGCCCGCACTTTTGCTGTTTCTATCTGCTGGCATTGCTCATCACGGCGGTGTCGATCGATGCAGCGCCCAAGGCCAGTTACGGGAAGATCGAACTGATCCGCGACACCTGGGGAATTCCGCACATCTTCGCCGATGCCGATGCCGGTGCGATGTATGGACTGGGCTACGCGACGGCCGAGGAGCGCGGGTTTCAAATGACTTACAATCTGCGCATCATCCAGGGCCGGCTTGCCGAGATCGTGGGCGCGCGGCCGCGGGGGAATCGCAGGGAGACCGCAGTGGATAACGATCGCAAGATGCGCACGTTTGGCTGGGTGCAAGCCGCCGAGCGAACGGCACCGAATCTGGACCGCAACACGCGCCAATTACTGGAGGCTTATTGTGCCGGGGTAAACGACAGCTTTGCGGCGCAGAAGGCGGAGGGCCGTTTGCACCCGTTGTTCAAACAACTGGGGGTGGAACCGGAAACGTGGAAACCGGCCGATTGCCTTTTGAGTTGGTGGCATCTGGCGCAGTTCTTTGCCACGGACGGGACGCGGGACCTGATGGTGTTGCGGAATCGGCAGAATCCGCGGCCCGGCCAGCCCCAACCTTTCAAGCCCGGCCCGCTGTGGTTCGACGATACCACGGCGGTCGTGCAACGAAGTGATGTCAGCGACGCCTGGCTGAAACGCGTGGAGAAATTCCAGTCGGCCCAAGGCTTCGGTTCGGTGACCAACAGCGGTGACGCTCCAAAATTCAGTCACGCGTGGGTGGTGGGCGGCAGGAAAACGACGACGGGTGCGGCGGTGCTCGTGAGTGATCCGCAAACCCCGGTGCGCAATCCGTCGCTCTGGATGGAGTTCCACGTTGCGGGCAAGACATTCAACGCGCGGGGCATCGGCGTGCCGGGCAGCCCCGGTTTGTTAATCGGCTTCACCCGCGACCTCGCGTGGGGTTTGACCGCGCTCGGCGCCGATCAAGCTGATTTGTTCCAACTGGAAACGGATGACCAACGACCGGACGAATATCGATGGAACGGCAAGTGGCGGAAGATGGAAGTCCGAACCGAGCAAATCAAAGTGAAGGGCGCGCCGGCGGTGGAAATCAAAGTGCGCGAAACTCACCTTGGACCGGTGGCCTCAGAGTTTTGCTTCCGTCAGCCGGGAGATCCTGAGGTGGCCCTCAAACGCATTCCCCTGTGCGAGCCAAACCGCGATACCATTCAAGGCGTGTTTGCCATGATGCGAGCAAGGAACGCCAAAGCGTTCGCCCAAGCGCTGGGTGATTGGCGTTTTCCCTCGGCCAACTGTGTTTATGGTGATCGCGCCGGGCAGATTGGATACGCAGTGCTCGGCGCCGTCCCGATTCGCTCGAAGCTTGCCACAGAGGCAAACGGCAATGAAGCGATGGCCGGCAGTGGTGACGCAGCCGACTGGCAGGGGTTCGTGCCGCAGGATTTGCTGCCGCAGTTGTTCGACCCCGCAGCCGGCTGGATTCTCAGTGCGAATCATCGTCCGGTGGGTTCGTTCTACAAAATTCCGCTGGGCCTCAGCACGGGTTCAATGGGCGACACGTTGCGTTCGTGGCGCTTGCGGGAACGGTTGCAGGCGTTGCCGAAATTCACACCGGCGCAAGTTCTCGAGATTCATGAAGACGCCGTCAATCCGGCCCGACGCAACATCGTCCGGCTGGGATTGCATCTGCGCGATACGACGCCGGGCGGGCTTTCGGATGCAGCGACCAACGCGTTGGCGCAGCTCGAACCGTGGCTCAAGAACGGTGCGAGCAGCGATTTGACGGTCCCGGGCGCGCAACTCGCGACCCGGATCAGCACGTTCTTTCGTTTCGTGGCCACACCGTTGACGTTTCGCTTTGGTGGCGGCGAATCCGGCCTGGCCCGGTTTCTGAAAGCAGCCGACGCTGAGATCGCGGCCAACCCCAAAGCAAAGTTTGATGAGGAAGTCTGGGATTACATCGACAACGTTCTCGCCGATGCGTGGGAGGAATATCAATCCGCGCCGAACGCCAGAGCGCGCCCCAAACTGGGATGGTTCGACACGCTGGATGGATTTGGTTCACTCGACGCATCCGGCGACTTGCGGCAGGCGGAGATAACGGTGCTCGACGGTCAGACCCTTCACTCACAGGCGGCACAGTCCTACACCCAATGGGTGCCGCTGGACGACGTGGACGCCGCGCGCACGGTCTGTCCGATTGGCCACAGCGACCGGCCGGACAGCCCAGCCCGCACCAGTACGATGAAGTTATGGGAAAGCGCTGACTTGCACCCCGCACCATTGAGCCGCGCGTCCGTGAATAAGATCGCTGCAACGCGGACCGTCCTTTCAAGCAAATGATGCGAGACGACGGGAACTCGTTGTTGCAAGACGCATCTGTTCGTTCCACAGCTGACTTTCTGATAACCTGACTCCGTGCCCGAACTGCCGGACATCACGATTTATCTTGAAGCGCTGGAGAAGCGGATTCTCGACCAGCCGCTCACGCGAGTGCGCATTGCCAGCCCGTTCCTGTTGCGAACCGTCGTGCCGCCGATTCAAAGTATCGAGAACCACCGCGTCGTTGCTTTGCGGCGGTTGGGCAAGCGCATCGTGTTCGGATTCGAGGATGATCTCTGGCTGGTGTTGCATTTGATGATCGCGGGCAGACTGCATTGGTATGACCCGGACGCGAAATCGCCTGTAAAAAGTGCACTGGCCGCTTTCGTTTTTCCCAACGGCACACTCTCGCTCACCGAGGCGGGAACCAAAAAGCGTGCGTCGCTGCACCTCGTCCAAGGCGAAGCAGCCTTGCGATTGCATGATCCGGGCGGCCTGGATGTGCTCGGTTGCACGCGGGAAGAATTCCGCGCCGCGCTCACGGCGCGCAACCACACCCTCAAGCGTGCGTTGACCGATCCAAGACTTTTCAGTGGCATTGGCAATGCCTATTCAGACGAGATTCTGCATCGCGCCCGACTCTCACCCGTTGCCGTGACACAGCGGCTTTCCAACGAAGCTGTCGAGCGGCTGTTTCATGCGACGCAGCAAACGTTGACGCATTGGATCGCGATCCTGAGGCGCGGAGCCGGCGACAGTTTTCCGGAAAAGGTAACGGCCTTCCGCCCGGACATGGCGGTGCACGGCAAGTTCGGCAAGCCCTGTCCGGTTTGCGGCGCGAAGGTCCAGCGCATTCGTTACGCCGACAACGAGACGAATTACTGTCCCGCCTGCCAGACCAGCGGCAAGATCCTCGCCGATCGCTCGCTTTCCCTGCTGCTCAAGAAGGATTGGCCGAAGACGCCAGAGGAGTTGGAGGAACTTCGATCCAAAGGCTCCAGCCGATAAATAATTAAAGAGCGACCCGTCAGGCCGCGCGCGCAAAGCTCTTAAAACTCTCGCGATCGTCCCTTTCCAACATCTCGAACAGCGTCGTGGTTTTTGGGTCCAGTCCCAAACGCTGGCATTCGCCCGTGAACCACTCCCGCTTCTCCGGGTCATCGTAGGGCCGCGCCGCTTCCACAGTGTCGGACCATTGTTTCACTTCCGCCGGCGTTTTGGGCGTGCCATGCGTGTTGAACCAGTTGGCGATTTCTTCGTCACTGGCGCCGGACTCCAACAGCGGCCGCACGTCCGCGCCGGTCACGCCTTTGAAACCAAACAGCATGTTATCGAGCGGACAATCAAAGTGATACTCGCCCGCCGTGCCGTTAATGGTGGCACGGCCCTTGTCCGCCATGCGGGCAAGCAAGGCATATCCGTTGATTCGCACCCGCGGACTTCGCGGAGCTTCCCGGGTCAGGTCTTTTGCTTTGTTCATCATAAATTTTTCCTTTGCTTGGTGACTCTCAACTCAACCGGGGCAAAGCGTCATGGGGTAAAATGCCCAGAAAAGCTTTGGAGCAGGTATCAGATGGCGGAGTGTGGCCGCCCGCCTCCGGCCACAGCGACGCCACCAACCGAAGCGGGCACGCAGATTTTGAAGGACCTTTGTCTGGCCACATGGCTGGGCCCAAGGGCAGGCGCACTCCGACAGTTCTTCGGTTGCCTGCTCTAAATATCCGGCTTCGAGTTGCGCGCGAAAACCGCTTCAACCAGGCCAAAAGACCAGATCGCTTCCGGACTGGCGCACGGTCGGAGATTATTGCATGCTGTTGGTTGTCGATTTAAACGCTGAACCTTATGAGCAGAGACCCAGTTACTTTAACCCGCGATGTGGATGCCTCCGTCGTTCCCGTCGGCACGAAAGTCACCTTGATGAAAGGCGAACAAGCTTACATCACACAATCTCTCGGCGGCGCGCACACCGTGGTCGTCAACGGCAACATGTTCCGCATCGATGGCAAGGATGCCGATGCGCTGGGACTGGAAGTGCAAGCCAGGCCAACGGCGACCGCCACTTCCGGTCCGGTCACGCAGGAGCAGTTGGAGAAACAAGTCTGGGATTCGCTCAAAACCTGTTACGACCCGGAAATTCCCGTCAACATCGTGGACCTCGGATTGATTTACGACTGCCACCTGACGCCAATCGGCGATAACAATTACAAAGCCGACGTGAAGATGACTTTGACCGCTCCGGGTTGCGGCATGGGCCCGGTGCTCGCGCAGGACGTGCAAAACAAACTCATTTCCCTCGAGCCCATCGACGAAGCCAACGTGGAACTCGTCTGGGATCCGCCCTGGAATCAAAGCATGATGACCGAGGCGGCGAAGCTGCAACTGGGGTTGATGTGATTCCAACCACGGATGGACACGGATTCACACGGATAAGACCGGTTTTGCATCCGTGCCCATCAGTGTTCATCCGTGGTTAGATTTTTCATGACTGACAAAAAGACCATTGACTGGGCAGCGTTGCGCAAGGACTTCCCGATTCTGGACCAAAAAGTCCACGGCAAGCCACTCATCTATTTTGACAACGCTGCCACGTCACAAAAACCGCGCACAGTCATTGAGGCGCTGGTCCGCTACTACGAACACGACAATGCCAATGTGCATCGCGGCATTCATGAGTTGAGTAATCGCGCCACGCACGCCTTCGAAAATGCGCGCGCTCGCGTCGCAAAGTTCATCAACGCCCGCAGCGCCGATGAAATCATCTGGACCCGCGGCACGAGCGAAGCCATCAACCTGGTCGCCAGCACCTGGGGGGCAAAGAATCTCAAGTCCGGCGACGTCATCCTGCTCACCGAAGCCGAGCACCACAGCAACATCGTGCCGTGGCAATTGCTTGCGCAGCGCACTGGCGCAAAGATCTCTTACATTCCCGTCACTGGTGATGAAGGCACGCTGGACCTATCGAAGCTTGATTCCGTTCTGACAAGGCAGGTGAAACTGCTCTCGCTGGTCCACATCTCTAACTCGATGGGCGTGGTGAATCCCGTCGCCGAAATCTGCGCGAAGGCAAAGCAACTCGGCGCGGTGACGGTGGTGGATGGTGCCCAAAGCGCCGGCCACATGCCCGTGGACGTGCAGGCTATCGGCTGCGATTTCTTCGCGTTCAGCGGCCACAAGATTTGTGGACCGACCGGCATTGGCGCACTTTATGGCCGGCAGGAAATCCTGGAAACGTTGCCTCCGTATCAGGGAGGTGGTGAAATGATCCTGACCGTTGGTTACGACAAAACCACTTTCAAACCCGCGCCGCACCGCTTCGAAGCCGGCACGCCGGACATCTCTGGCCCAATTGGTTTGCACGTCGCGATGGATTACCTGGATGCCATCGGCCGGGAAAACATTTGGAAGCATGATCAAGAGCTCGCCAATTACGCTCACGATCAACTTGCGGAATTGAAGAACATTCGCCTCTTCGGTCCGAAGACCGGTCGCGCCGGTCTCGTGGGCTTTCTACTTAAGGACGTTCATGCGCATGACGTCGTCACGCTGGCGGACCAGGGCGGCGTGGCATTGCGCGGTGGTCATCACTGCACGCAACCGCTCATGCACAAGCTTGGCGTCGAATCTACTGCCCGGGCGAGCTTCTACTTCTACAACACCAGAGCCGAAGTGGATCGCTTCGTGGAAGTGGTCAAAGAAATCCAGAAGTTCTTTGCGGCTTGAGGCATTCGTCCGTCCGGCGATACTGGGCCCGTGGATAGCGCCGAGACAAAATCCGGAGTCCCCAATCCCGATGATTCTGGCTGGTGCGCCGAGTGCCCGCTGGACGACGGTGCGTTGGTGCGCTTTCGGCATGTGCGGCCCGACGATGAGCCGCTCGTCAGCGAAGCGATCCGCACCTCTTCCCGCGAAACCCGGTTGCACCGCTTCTTCAGCCCCATCCGCAGCGTCTCGGCGGAACAACTACGCGGCATGCTCGACATCGACCGGGCGAAGCAAACCTGCATCGTGGGGTTGATTACAACGCCAGACCAGACACGCCTCGTTTGTGGAGCGCGCTACGTGCGGCTGTCTCAACCGCAAACCGCTGAAATTGCCGTGACCGTGCATGATGACTTTCAGCACCGCGGGTTAGGCGCCTTTCTGCTCCAACTGCTCGCCCGCCTGGCGGTTGCGGACGGCATTCGCTGGTTTGAGGCCTACGTGATGAATTCCAATCAGAAAATGCTGAACCTGTTTACCAAGCTCGCGCCCAACCATATTCGCACGCGCCAGCCGGATGGCATCACGCACCTGAGGTTCGAGACCGCTGCCGTGGCGCAAAAATTGGTGTAACATCCGCCGTGCTTTGCTTCTGGGGTCTGTGTATGAGTGAAACCAAAGTGACACCGGCGCACGCAGACCAACCCAAATGCCCGCAATGCGGCACCCCGTTGCCCTCGGGTGTGCTGACCGGCCTTTGCCCCGCCTGCCTGCTTAAGATGGGCGCGCAGGCGGATACGGTCACGGAGGCCAAACAACCAGCGTTCAATCCGCCGAGTGTCTCGGAACTCGCGCCGCTATTTCCGCAACTGGAAATCCTCGAACTCATCGGCAAAGGCGGCATGGGGGCAGTTTACAAGGCTCGCCAAAAGCAACTGGACCGCATCGTCGCTCTAAAGATTCTTCCGCCCGGGATTGGTGATGATCCCGCCTTTGCCGAGCGATTTGCGCGCGAAGCCAAGGCGCTGGCCAAGTTGAATCACCCAGGGATTGTGACGCTTTATGAGTTCGGTGTAGCGGCGGGCATCCTGCCTGCCGTAGAGCCGGGCTTCCAGCCCGGCGGCAAGAACATCGCCAACAGTGAGGACGCAATAAGTTCGCAAGCCTCGGGTGTTTTGAGCACTGATCCGGGCAGCAAGATGCTGCCCTCTACGTCAGGCAAGATGCCCGACGCTACGAGGCTTTACTTCTTCCTCATGGAGTTCGTGGACGGCGTGAACCTGCGCCAACTGCTTCACGCTGGCCG